>NZ_CAUVXI010000028.1:0-36373 GCF_963555845.1 Protofrankia sp. Cas8
GGTCGCGCGGCGCTCCGACGGCGTCCCCGTCGGCCTCGGCGAGGTCCGGGGGCGCGTCCTCCCCGCCCACTGAGGGCGCCCTCCGCGCACGTCTGGACAGCGCACCACCCGACCGGGCCGTTCTCGTGTGGTGCGCTCCTCCGAAACGTGACTGTGCACCCCGCATCAACTGCCCGTGCACCCCAGGTCAAGCTGCCGCGGCCGGTCAGACACAGTGTTCGGGGTCACACGGACCGATCGCCGAGCCGGAGGGCACGCGTCATGGATCTCAACGAGCAGCTGCTGATCGGGGGCGAGTGGGTCCCGGCCCGCTCGGGTCGCCGGCTCACCACCCTCGACCCCGCGACCGGGGCACCGCTCGGCACCGTCGCCGATGCCGGCGCCGAGGACGTCGACCTCGCCGTCACCGCCGCGGCCGCCGCCTTCGCCGACCCGGCCTGGCGCGACCTCACCCCGGCAGCCCGGGCCCGCCTCCTGTGGCGGGTCGGTGACCTCATCGAGGAGAACGCCGCCGAGCTCGCTCACCTGGAGACGAGCGACCAGGGCCAGCCGCTCGGCGTCGCTGCCAACGTGAGCATCCCGTTCGCCGCCGACGTGTTCCGCTACTACGCCGGATGGTGCACCAAGATCGAGGGCAGCACGGCGCCGGTCTCGATCCCGAACACGCATTTCTACACCCGCCGCGAGCCGATCGGTGTCTGCGTGCTGATCACACCGTGGAACTTCCCCTTCATGATCGGCGCCTGGAAGGTCGCCCCGGCGCTGGCGACCGGGAACACCGTCGTCCTCAAGCCCGCGGAGCAGACCCCGCTGTCGTCCCTGTGGCTCGGGCGGCTCGCCCTCGAGGCGGGCATCCCGGCCGGCGTGATCAACGTCCTGACGGGCGGCCCCGAGGCCGGCAAGGCCCTCGTCGCCCACGACGGGGTCCGCAAGATCTCCTTCACCGGCTCCTCGGAGGTGGGCCGCGAAATCGTCCGCGCGTCCGCCGGCAACCTCAAGCGGGTCAGCCTCGAGCTCGGGGGCAAGGCGCCGAGCATCGTCGCCCGGGACGCCGACCTCGCCAAGGCGGTGCCCGGCAACCTCCAGGGTGCCCTGCTCAACAGCGGCCAGGTCTGCAAGGCGTACACCCGCTTCTTCGTCCACCGCAGCATCGCGGACGACTTCGCCGAGCAGCTCGCCGCCGCCGCCGAAACGCTGAAGGTCGGCCCGGGCCTGGAGGAGGACACCGTCCTGGGCCCGCTCGTGTCCGCGGAGCACCTCGCCCGGGTTGAGTCCCTCGTCGGCGCAGGGGTCTCGGAGGGCGCCCGCCTTGTCGGCGGCGGCACGCGTCGCGCCGACCTGGGCGAGGGCTACTTCTTCGCTCCCACCGTCTTCACCGACGTCAAGGACTCCATGACGATCGCCCGCACCGAGATCTTCGGCCCCGTGCTGTCGGTGCTCCCGTACGACGACGAGAGCGAACTCGTCCACCGGGCCAACGACACCGAGTACGGGCTCGCGGCATCCGTCTGGACCGACGACCTGTCCACGGCGCACCGGCTCGCGGCGCAGATCGACGCCGGGACCGTCTACGTGAACATGCTTCCCCTCCTCGACCCCGCCGCCGTCCACGGCGGCTTCGGTGCCAGCGGCTCCGGCCTCGAGCTCGGGCCCGCGAGCATCAACGAGTTCACCCGAACGAAGGGCGTGTGGCTCGGCCTGTGACGCACCCCGCACTTCCTTCTGCACCCACCCGCTTCCCACCGACGACGACGGACGACGAGGAGGAGGAGCCACGATGAAGACGAAGGGCGCCATCTGTTGGGGTCCCGGACAGCCCTGGCAGGTCGAGGAGCTCGACATGGGCGACCCGGTCGCCGGTGAGGTGCAGGTGCGGCTCGCGTCCTCGGGGATGTGCCACTCCGACGAACACCTGCGCGCCGGAGACGCCCCCTCCCCCTACCCGCTGCTCGGCGGCCACGAGGGCGCCGGAGTGGTGACGAAGACCGGCCCCGGGGTGACGTCGCTGCGCGAGGGCGACCATGTGGTGACAGTGTTCATCCCGGCCTGCGGACGGTGCGTCTGGTGCGCTCGAGGTCAGTCGAACATCTGCGACTACGGCGCGAAGATCATGGGCGGCATCTCGATCGCCGACGAGACCTTCCGGACGACGGTCAAGGGACAGGGTGCCGCTCCGATGGCTCTGCTCGGGACGTTCTCCCCGTACGTGACCATCCACGAGTCGCAAGCGGTCAAGATCCGCGACGACGTCCCGCTCGAGTACGCGTCGCTGCTGTCGTGCGGTGTCCCGACCGGTTACGGCTCAGCGACGAAGGTGGCCGACGTCCGGGCCGGCGAGACCGTGGTCGTCGTCGGCGCGGGTGGCATCGGCACGAACGCCGTCTACGGTGCAGCCTCCGCAGGCGCGGCGCGCGTCATCGTCGTGGACCCCGCACCGGTCAAGGAGAGCCTGACGAAGAACTTCGGGGCAACGCACTGGTTCGCCTCGATGGACGCCGCGCTCGAGCCGGTGCGCGAGATGACGTGGGGTGTGATGGCCGACAAGGTCATCCTCTCCGTCGGAGAACTCCGGCCGGAGATGGTGCAGCAGGCACTGGCCCTCACGTCCAAGGGCGGCGTCCTGGTGCTCACCTGCCTGGGCAAGGTGAGCATCGACCACGTCGCCCTGGAGCCGTTCTGGCTCTCGATGATGAACAAGCAGATCCGCGGCACCGTCTTCGGCGGGATGAACCCGCGCTCCGATATTCCCCGGATCCTCGACCTCTACAAGGCCGGCCGGTACCCGCTCGAGCAAGTGGTGACCCGGGAGTACCGGCTCGAGCAGATCAACGAGGGCTACGCGGACATGCTTGCGGGCGTCAACGTCCGCGGCCTCATCCGTTACGGGCAGGACGACTACTGACGGATCGGGCCGCCCTCGCCGGTCTCCGTCCTCGCGTCCGCAGCAACCGGTCGACGTTTCCCCGGTGCGCCACCCGACGGCCGCACCGGTGCACGCCGCGCTCCACCACCCTTCCTGTCACCACCAAGGAGATCCTATGAGGGCATTACCTCTGCGCGGCGCCGCGATGACGGGCGTCCTCGCGCTCGTTCTCGCCGCGTGCGGCTCCGCCAAGAGCGGCGCGGACTCGGACCTCGCGTCCCTCTCGCCCGCCGGCGGGGTGAAATGCGGCCTCGCGAACGGGAAGAAGGCGACCGGAACCACGATCAAGGTCGGCGCCATCGTGACGATGTCCGGCGGTATCGACTTCTCCACGTCCCCCAAGACGGCCCAAGCGTACTTCGACTGCGTGAACGCCAACGGCGGCATCAACGGCCGTCCGATCCAGTACACCATGGAGGACGACGCTCTCGACCCGCAAAAGGCCTCCGCCCTCGCCTCGAAGTTCGCCGCCGACCCGAACATCGTCGCGATGGCCGGCGGCGCTTCCTTCATCGCGTGCGCCGGCAACCAGCCGATCTTCGAGAAGGCGAACCTCTACGACATACTGGGCGTCGGCGTCCCGAAGCCGTGCTTCTACTCCAAGAACATGTCGGCATTGAACGCCGGCCCGCGGCTGTCGCTCATCTCGGCGGCCCAGATGCAGGTCAAGGATTTCGGCATCAAGAGCTTCGCCTCCGGCGGCTACACGATCCCCGGTCTGGGCGATTGGGTCAGGGACGGCGCCGAGCAGTACGCCCAGAGCTCGGGGATCACGCTGTCGTACTTCGGCCTCGTCCCGCCGCCCATCACGGACGCGACGAGCGTGGTCACCCAGCTCGCCGAGAAGAAGCCGGATGCGATGATCCTCGGCTTCACCGCGCCCGACAACGCGACGTACCTCAAGGCCGCCGAGCAGCAGGGCCTCGCCGACAAGGTCCACTTCTCATCCCTGACCCCTTCGTATGACACGACCTTCCCGAGCCAGATCGGGCCGACCTGGAACGGGAAGTTCTACTCGAACTCCGAGTTCGCGCTGCTCAACTCCACCGGCGCCGACAACCTCAACTGGCGCGAGGTGCTGAAGAAGTACGGGTCCACCGACCAGCCCCGGGACTCGTTCTCCCAGGGCGGCTACCTCGCCGCCCGCGTCCTCGTCGAGGCCCTGCTCAAGCTCGACCCGGCGACGATCAACCGAGCCACCGTGAGCACGGCCATCCAGGGCATCAAGGGCTTCAAGAGCGACATGCTCTGCACCCCCTGGTATTTCTCGGGCCCGGGCGGACACAACAACGCGAACCACCAGTTGCGCAACGTCAAGCTCGACGCGTCCGGCACATACGTCTCGGCGGCCGGCTGCTTCGAGACCGACGACCCCGCGCTGTCGGACATCCTCGCCGCCGAGAAGTCGGACCCGAGCCTTCTCGGGAACTGAACTGGCCGGTTCGCAGCCGAGCCGGCCCGCCCGGTGCCGGGCCGCAGGACCATCCCCGCGGCCCGGCACCGGCCAAGCGTCGCTGCCAGGAGGCACTGTGCTCCCCTTCCTCGTCGCCGGGCTCGCCCTCGGCTCCATGTACGCCCTCTCGGGCACCGGCCTGGTGCTCCTGTACCGGGCCTCCGGGACGCTGAACCTCGCCCAGGGCGCCTTCGGCGCGATCGCCGTGCTCGTCTCCTGGGAGTTGAACGAGGTGTACAACGTCGCCCAGGGACCTGCGCTCGTGGCTGGGTTCCTGCTCGCGCCGGCGCTGTCGGTGCTCTGGGGGTGGCTCGTCGGGCCGCGGTTGTCCTCGCGCGAGCCCGTCGTCCGAGCCACGGCCACCCTCGGTCCGGCGCTTGCCCTCCTCGGCCTGGCGAACTATCACTGGAACGACAAGGCCCGCACCCTGCGGTTACCGACGGACCTGGCCGGGTTCGATGCCGCAGGGGTCCGGATCTCGCTCACGCAGGTCCTCGCCCTGGTGCTGACCCTCGGCACGACCGCGGTGGCGACCGTGCTGCTGCGGGTGACCCGGACGGGCACCGCGATGCGGGCTCTCGCCGACGACCGTGAGCTGTCGAGCATGCTGGGAGTCAGGGTCCGGCGCGTGGAGGTGCTCGCGTGGGCCGTGTCGGGGGTCCTCGCCGGCGCGAGCGCGATCCTGCTCGCCGGCCTCACGGTGCTGTCGGCGGGCAACCTCACCTTCCTGGTGATCCCGGCCCTCGCCGCGGCTCTGATGGGGCGCCTCGTGTCTCTGTGGGCAACGCTCGCCGGCGGCCTCGGGATCGGCGTGCTTCAGGCCGCGGTGATACCGGTCGCCGCGCTGTCGCCGTACCGCAACGTCATCCCGTTCGTCTGCGCGGTCGCCATGACCCTGTGGCTGAGCCGGCGCGTCACGTACACGACGCGGACGGGGTCGGTATGAGTGCGCGCCTCCCACTGCCTCCCCGCAGGGCCACCGCCGGCGTGGTGGTCGCCGCCGCCGCCCTGACCGTCATCGCACCGTTCGCGGTCGGGGAGTACTGGACCAAGGTGCTCCTGCTGTGCGTCGTGTACGCCGTGGCGGCGGCCGGCGCCCAGGTGCTCTACGGCCGCCTCGGGTTCGTCTCGCTCAACCAGATCGCGCTCGTCGGCGTCGGCGGGTGGGTCTTCCTGCGGGTCGGGCACGCCATTGCGCTGCCGCATCCGATGCTGCTCATTGTGGCCGGGCTCGTGACGGCCGCCGTGGGCGTGCTCATCGGGCTGCCGAGCCTGCGCCTCAGCGGGCTGCCCCTGGCGCTGGTCACACTTATGGCTGCGGCAGCCTTCGAGGTCGTCTTCTCCGCGGTGGGCTTCCCGAACGGCGGCCCGGGCATCATCGGCACGGTCAGCGGGGGCGACCTGCCCGTCGCGCTGCCCCGTCCGGGCTGGCTGGCCTCGGACGAGACGCTGCTGGTCTACACGACCGCCGTGGCCGCGGTCTGCTTCACGCTGCTGTGGCTGCTCGTCCGCAGCCGGGCCGGCCGGGCCTGGATGGCCATCGGCCAGTCCGTCCCCGCGGCGCTCGCCACCGGGGTCGACGTCACCCGGTACCGGGTCCTCGCGCTCGCGGCGACGTCCTTCGTCACCGGGGTCAGCGGCGGGCTGCTCGCGACCGGCGACGGCCGGCTCGACCCGGTGAGCTTCCCGGCCCAGCAGTCGATCGTCCTGTTCGCCGTCGTCCTCATCGGCGGTGGCTACAGCCTTCTCGGCGCCGCCCTGGCAGGGCTCCTCTACGCCGGTCTCCCCGCCGTCCTGGACCAGTTGGGCCTGCAGGGGAATCTCATCCTCGTCGTCTTCGGCGCCGGGCTCGTGCACTCGCTCGTCACCGCGCCGCAGGGCATCGCCGGGCAGCTGCTCGGACTCGCCCGCCGACGGCGTCCACCGGCCGCTGACCCCGTGCAGCGGTCCACCCCCGCAGCCGCACCCGAGCCGTTGGAGGAAGTGACCAGGCATGCTTGAGCTCACCGGCATCACCGTGCAGTTCGACGGCGTCCGACCGCTCGACGACGTCACCCTGCGCGTCGCCCCAGGCGTCACCGGGCTCGTCGGACCGAATGGAGCCGGCAAGACCACCCTGCTCAACGTGTTGTCCGGTTTCGTCAGGCCGTCCGCGGGCACGGTCACCGCTCATGGCGACCGTCTCGACCGCCTCTCGCCGCACCGCCGTGCCCGGTGGGGGCTGCGCCGCAGCTTCCAGGCCGAGCAACTCGTCCTCACCCTGTCCGTGCGAGACAACGTCCGGGTCGTCGCGGAGAACCTCGGCGCACCACCCCAGGACGTCGACCGGGTCCTCGACGCCGTCGGCCTGGATGACCGCAGCCGCGCCGCGGGCGTCCTGAGCATGCTGGAACGACGCCTGCTCGAGTTCGCCCGCGCCATGGTCGGCACCCCCCGTCTGGTCTGCCTCGACGAGCCCGGTGCCGGGCTCGCGGAGGCGGACGCGCGGCGGCTCGTCCCCCTGATCGACGCGCTGGCGGCGAGCGGCGACGTCGTCGTCCTGCTCGTCGACCACGATATGGACCTGGTGCAGACCGTGTGCCGGGAGCTCGCGGTCCTCGACTTCGGCCGGCTCATCGCCACCGGCCCCACGGCGCAGGTCCTCACCGACCCCGTCGTCGCCCGTGCCTATCTGGGAACCGAGGAGGTCCTCGCATGAGTGACACCCAGCCACCCGCCGGACCGGAGCTGCCCGCCGGGCCCGGTGACACTCTCGTCATCGATGAGCTCACGGTGGCGCGCGGCGGGCGTGACGTGCTGCGCGGGGTGTCGCTCACGGTGCCGCGCGGGGAGATCACCGCGCTCCTCGGACCGAACGGGGCGGGCAAGTCCAGCCTCGTCCTCGCCGTCGCCGGCATCCTGCCCGCCCGGGCGGGACACGTGAGGGTCGGCACGACGCGGCTGCTCGGGCTGACCCCGGACAAGGTGCGCGCCCACGGCGTCGCGGTCGTCCCGGAGGGCCATCGTGTCCTGCGCACCCTCACCGTGTCCGACAACCTGCGCGTCGCGGCCGGCCGGATGACCAAGGACGACGAGGCTGCTGGCCGCGAGCGGGTGCTCGCGCTGTTCCCCGAGCTGCGCGACCTCCTGGACCGCGAGGCGGGCAAGCTGTCCGGCGGCCAGCAGCAGATGGTCGCGCTCGCTCAGTCCGTCCTCGACCCACCGGACTTCCTGGTCATCGACGAGCTGTCGCTGGGGCTCGCGCCTGTGGTCGTGCGGCGCCTCGTGCCGACGCTCTCGCAGATCGCGGCATCCGGGGTCGGGGTCCTGCTGATCGAGCAGTTCACGACGGTCGCGCTCTCCGTCGCCTCGACCGCCGGGGTCTTGGTCCGCGGCCGGCTGCGCCTCGTCGAGAGCGCCGAGACGCTCAGGTCACGGCCGGAGCTCGTCCATGAGGCATACCTCGCCTCGGCCTCGGCCGACCTCACCGCGTCACCGGTCGAGGTAGCGCGCGCATCCGGTACTCCCGCGGACTGAGGCCGAACGCGGTGCGGAAGGACCGACTGAACACGGCGGCGTCGAACATGCCCCAGCGGGCGGCGAGCGCCGCGACGGAGAAGCGGACGAGCATGGGGTCGGCGAGGTCTCGGCGACAG
Source organism: Protofrankia sp. Cas8 (assembly GCF_963555845.1). Classification (NCBI taxonomy): domain Bacteria; kingdom Bacillati; phylum Actinomycetota; class Actinomycetes; order Frankiales; family Frankiaceae; genus Protofrankia; species Protofrankia sp. Cas8. Next base: position 8,012 of record NZ_CAUVXI010000028.1, read on the forward strand.
CCTTCGAGCCGGCGGTCCTTGATCCAGCGGGAGACGCTCGTGCCGTCTTCGGCGAAGAGCTGGTGCAAGTAGCGCAGCGAGATGTGGTGGGCGGCCGCGATCGTCTCCGGCGAGAGCTCCGGGTCCCCGAGCCTCAGGTCGAGCCACTCCTGGATCGCGAGCCGGCGCGCGGTACTGACCCGTTCCGGCTCACCCGGTGCGACGGCGGCGCGCTGCCGGTAGACGGTCTCGAGCAGGGCCAGGACGTTGAGGGCGATCCGCGGGGGCAGCACCTCGGCCTCAGTGCCCATCGTCTCGGCGAGGGCACGCATGAACGGGGAGACGACTGCGCCGAGGCCGTCGGTCCCGCTGACCCTGATTGCCGTGAGCCGGTTGACGGTGTCACGGGGTAGCCCGAGGCCGTCCCCGGGGAACATCACGACGAACGCGCCGAAGCCGGTCGGGTCGTCGAAACTCAGGGTGTACGGCCGAGTGGTGTCGTAGAGCGTGAAGTCGCCGGGGCGCATCTCCGCCTCCCTGCCGTCCTGGCCGATCCGACCCGAACCGCGCAGTTGCAGGCAGACCTTGAGCAGGCCGGGGTCGTTGCGCGCGATCCCGCGTCGGGTCCGCTGGACCTGATGGGGCGCGGCCGTCACGAGGGAGAGCTGGACGTCGCCCAGGCTCACGTTGACGATCTCTCCCTGGAAGCCGGCCGGGGTGCCGGTCCGACACTCCAGGGGGACGAACGTCGAGGAGACGGCGTCGTTCCAGTAGTCGAAACCCTCCCGGGCATCGACCGCGGTCGTGGTCAGCCGGGTGGTCGGCGTCGAGCTCATCGGGCCTCCTGGCGTCGCCGCCAGTGTGCGGGGTACGGATCGGACGGTCAGGTCAGACGGTCCGGGCCTCCGCGGGGAGGCCGAGGGTCCGGTGCGCGGCGTCGATCAGCGCCGCCGGGGACGTGGTAACAGCGGCGACGTGCCCGTCGGGACGCACCAGCCAGGTCTCGCCGTCCCGGATGCCGAGACAACGGCGCGCGAGACCGTCAACCGTGAGTGCGTCGATGTCCACGACAGTCACGGGCACCGGCAGCGACGACAACGCATCCGTCGCCTCCGGGACCGTGGGCGGCCCCCCGGTGACGACGGCGAGCAGGCCGTCCCGGATGAGCTGGCGGAACCGGGTGATCTGTGGCCGGCCCCACGCCGTGCACGGGAAGTCGGGGACGAGGACCCCCGGCGCGGGCGCCGGGTACTCACCCTTGGGCGGGCGGGTCGGTGCCGGCCGGGTCGGATCGGGGGTCACGAGCGGAGAGCCGTGGTACCAGAAGGGCTCGGCGAGCCGCCCGGAGTCGACGAGCGGATGGACCGACGGGTCCTCAAGGGCGCGCTCGAGGACGGCCAGCCGATGCGCGGCCGCCGCCTCGTCACGCGGGACCAGGAAGTCCATCGTCGCGGTCGAGACGGCGATGTTCTCTGCCGCCGCGGCAATGCGCTCGTCGTGGTAGCTCTCCAGCAGGCTCTCCGCGTCACCCCAGCCGTTGCGGGCAAAGGCGATCTTCCAGGCGGCGTTCTCGGCGTCCTGCACGCCCGAGTTCATGCCACGGGCCCCGAACGGGGACACCAGATGCGCGAAGTCTCCGGCCAGAAGCACCCGTCCCACCCGGAGCCGGTTCGCGCAGCGCGCGTGGAAGCGGTAGACGGACTTCCAGACGATCTCGTAGTCGCGCTCCCCGACGATCCTGCGGATCCGCCGCTCGAGGGCTCCCGAGGCCTCCTCCTGCGCGAGGTCGTACCCGGGCGCGACCTGCCAGTCGATGCGGTACACCGAGTCCGGACACGGATGCACGAGGACCTGGCGCCCCGGATTCCACTCGGGATCGAAGTAGAAGCGCCGCTCGCGGGCCCAGTCCCCCAGGTCCGTACGGATGTCGCAGATGAGGAACGGGTCGGTGAACGACTCGCCGTCGAACCCCACCCCCAGGATTCGGCGCAGCGCGTCCCCGCGCGAGCCCGCGCAGGCGACGGCATGGCTGCCCCGTAGCGTCGTGACGCCGTCGCCGGTGCGGCACACGACGACGATGCCGGTGCCGTCCTGCCGAAGGTCGACGACCTCGTGCCCCCAGCGGACGTCGATGAACGGGTTGGCCGCGAGCCGTTCGTCGAGGAGGTCCTCCGTGCGGGTCTGAGAGATGTTCACGAACGCGGGCAGCGGCGAGGCTCCCCTGTCGATCCACCGCGTCGCGAAGATCTCCCGTTCACGGAACATCGTGCGGCCGATGGTCCAGGTGACGCCCTCGGCGGCGATCCGGTCGCCAGCCCCGACCGCGCACCACACGTCGATGACGTCACGTTGCTGCACCAGGGCCTTGCTGCCCACCAGGTCGCGTTGCGCCCGGGCGTCGAGGACGACGACGGGCACCCCCCACCGGGCCAGGAGCAGCGCTGCGGTCTGGCCCACCGGGCCGGCCCCGATCACGAGAACCGGGTCCTCGCGAGGAGTTCCGGCGGGCCCCGGCCGGTCCGTGCCCGACCGGCCGGGGACCCTCGCCCGGGGGACGTTACTGTCCATCGTCGTCACTCTCCCGTGTCCGCGTTCAGGCCTGCAGTTCGTCCCAGACCTCGCGGTCACGCTGCGATGTCCAGATCCGGGGCCAGTCGATCCCGTTCAGCTCGTCCCACAGTCGGGCGACGTCGAAGGGCATGCAGTGCTCGAAGATCGGCCAGCGGCCGAAGTCGTCCACGAGGGCCGCGTGCGTCGCCTCGAAGGCCTCCTTGAGCGACCCGCCCCGGTCGTGCACGGCGCCGGCCTCGCGCAGCATCGTCAGCAGGAAGCGGCGGGTCTGCTCGACCGCCGCGTCGACGGCGTCCCGACCGCGGGCGACGCCTCCGCGCCCGCCGACCAGCGCCTCCGCGTCGAAGGCACGGACCGCGTCGAGGGTGCCGGTGGACCAGTCCCGGTGGAACGCGTCCCCGGTGTACAGGGCGGCCTGAGCCTCGACGAGGTCGCCGGCGAAGAGCACCCGGTCCTTCGGAAGCCAGGCGACGATGTCGCCCGCGGTGTGGCCGCGCCCGCAGTACTGAAGGACGAGGTCCCCCCGGTCGCCGCCGAGGTCGATCGTGAGCCGGTCCGTGAAGGTGACGTCCGGCCAGGTGAGCCCCGGGATGGACGCCGGCTCCTTGAACAGGCGCGGCATCCGGCCGAACTCGCTCTCCCAGTCCTGTTCCCCGCGTTCGGCGATCAGTCGCCGGGTCTGCTCGTGGGCGATGATCGTCTCCGCCCCGAAGGCGCTCGCCCCGAGCACCCGCACCGCGTGGTAGTGGCTCAGCACGAGGTACTTCACCGGCTTCTCGGTGTGCTCGCGCAGCAAGGCGATCCAGTCCCGGGCCGCGACCGGCGTCGCCCTGGCCTCGAACGCGACGAGGAAGTCCTCGCCCTCGACCGCACCGATGTTGGGGTCGCCCTCGGCGGTGAGGGCGTAAACCCCGTCGGCGAGGACCTCGAGCCTCTCGGTCTTCTCGGCGAGGTCCGCGGAGGAGGCAAAGGGCTTGACGGCCATGCGAGGCTCCGTTCTGTTTTAGAACACATGGTTCGGTATCCGAGTACCGATCCCAGGCAAGGTAAGCCTCAGCAACCCTGCTCGTAAAGGGTTTGACGAACTTGACGCCTCGGGAGGCACCTCGTGACCCACCACGCGGTCGACGGCACGCGGTCCCAGACACTCCATCGCGGGCTCATCCTGCTGGCCCTCGTCGCGGAGGCATCGGCCCCGCCGACGCTGCCCGACCTGGCTCATTCCATTGGCCTGCACCGCTCGGTCGTCTACCGGCTGCTGCGGACCCTCGAGGACCACCGCCTCGTCGAGCGGACCGCGGACGACCGGTACCTCGCGGGCCTGGGATTGCTCGTCCTCGGACGCGGGATCGCCGGCGACTTGCGGACGGCGGCCGCCTCGGTCCTGCCGAGCCTCGCCGACGACCTGACGATGACCGCCTTCGTCGTCGTCCGCGACCACGACGAGGTCGTGACGCTGCTGTCCGTCGAGCCCGTCGCGTCCAACGCGCACGTCACCTACCGCCCCGGCAGCCGGCACCGGGTCGACCTCGGCGCACCGGGCCTGGCCCTGCAGGCAGCCGGCCCGGCACAGCCGGACGAACGGACCGAGGTCACCGTGGCACGACGCCAGGGCTGGGCGGCGACGCACGGCGAGGTGCTACCCGGCCTGTCGGCCGTCGCTGCACCCGTGGTCACCCCGGGCGGCGCGGCGGCGGCCGTCTGCGTCGTCTTCGCCGGATCACCCGACCCAGAACCGCTCGCATCGCGGGTCATGGCAGCGGCGAGCGATGTCGCCACCCGACTGCGATGATCCGGCACGGGCCCGGTGGACGCCCAGTCGCCGCCCCGTCCGGCGGCAGTCACCCGCCGTGGAACTGGAGGGGCGCTGTTGCATTGGGCGGAGGCGGGGCGTGGTGGAGCCGTCTCGGGCGGGCGGTCAGATGGCCAGGGTGAGCTCGGTGAAGGCAGCCGTCAGCCGGTTCCGGGGGTCGGCATCGACGCCCAGTTCGTAGTGGCCGCGGCGGATGTTCTGCACGAACGCGTGCCCGGAGCCGATGATCTGTGCGGAGCGGAGGCGTTTCAGGCCGCGCATCGGCCGTAGTCGTGCCTTGAACCGGCCGTGGTCGGCCTCGATCGGATTGTTCGCGTACTGGTCGTCGACATGATGAGCGGCGGGGAGCTGTTCGTCGAGGACTCGTGGGTAGGAGGCGGCCCGGTCGGTGGTCACCTCGACGGGCCGCCGGCCGTGGGACAGGGCGCGGGTAAAGAACCGGCGGGCCGCGGCGAGATCCCGCTTCTCGGAGGCCAGCACGTCGATGACCTGGCCGAACTGGTCGACGGCCCGGTACAGGTAGGTCCATCGTCCGGCGACCTTCACATACGTTTCGTCGACGAACCAACGATCACCCGGTGTGTGCCGGCATGGCCGGGCCGCGTCGATCAGCAGCGGGGTGAACCGGCGCACCCACCGGTAGACGGTCACGTGATCAACGACCAGGCCACGCTCGGCAAGGAGCTCCTCCACATCCCGGTAGGACAAGGCGTAGCGCAGGTACCACCGCACCGCCAGGACGATCACCTCGGGAGGGAAGCGGAACCCGGCGAACTCCGACGTCGGAACCGGTGGACGGACACGACGTCGACGCATCCTCTGATCATGACTGATCGGTAGCCGAGATGGCGGACTTCGCCAACGCAACAGTGCCTGATCGAGAGAGAAGGTCGAAAATGATCAATGGGAAGCCGTCGCTTCCCTCCTTCTACTCGGTGCCCCTGGGTGGGAGCGTCAGCTGCATCGAGGGCGGCTGGAGGACTGAGGACGCCTGCGATGGACCGCCTTATGCTGTGTAACATGCCGAATCTCAACGTGTCTGTGCGGACCGCGACGCTGGCGGAGGCCCGCGCCCAGGCCGCCGCCGCGGGGCTCACTTTGTCGGCCTGGGTGGACAAGACCCTGACGGAGTCCATCTGGACCACTCGGTTTGTTCGGCAGCAGGAGCGCAACGTTGCTCTCGGCATGACACCGGCGTATCTGGACGGCGAGTACGCCCGCCTGGAGGAGCTGCGCCAGCGTGCAACAGGGTGAGGTGTGGGCGCGGGCCGACGCACCGGTCTACGTACTGATCGTGTCGGCTGACATGTACAACAGTGCCGGCACCGGGCGAGTGGTCACCTGCCCCGTCATTCCGGGCGATCCCCTGCCTCACGACGACTACGCCGCCGATGCGGGGATCACCGATCCGATCCCCGGCACGGTGCTACCCGAGCTGATCGCGTGGATCCCGACCGCTGGCCTGTCTCACCGGCTCGGGCCCATTCCGGCAGAGGCGTGGCAGCGCGTCGACCAGATCCTCCGCCGCATCCTCGGGCATTGAGCCTCCACGCGGCCGCACCTCCACGCGGCCGCCTCGATCATCTCGCAGCTGGTAGGAGCGCTTTCCGGCTGGTGATGGCGGCGGGGCGCGGGAGTTCACCGGAGGGGAGTCGGGTTGAGCCGTCCGCCGCCGGGCGGTGAAACGCCGGTCGAGGGTGACGTTGGACCGCGGCCCGCGATGGCAGACTCCCCGGGGGCAGGACGCGGAATCACAAGCGTCCGAGGACGGGTGCCGCAAGCTGGGCGGTCGCATCCTCGTTTGTGCGGAAATCCGCTCTGCACGCCCGGACCCGGTGGTCGGTGTCACGACAGCCGAAAGGGGGAAAGTCGTGGGCAACGCTCGGTCTGGGCGTATTGAGCGGTTCCTCGGTATTCTTGCCGGTTTCGTCGCACGTCGGAGGCTGTTGTTCATCGGAGTCTGGCTCGTGCTCTTCATTGTCGCCGTGCCGCTCGCCGCGATGCAGACCCACCGCCTCTCCGGCAGCGGCTGGGACGTTCCCGGCAGCTCGTCCGCACTGGCGATGGAGAGGCTGAAGGAGTTTCCCGGCCGGGAGGGCGAACCACTCGCCGTATTTGTCCAGGGCACGAACAACGCCGCTGTCGACGACCGGCTGGAAGAGGTTGCCACCGAGCTCCGGCGCTATCCAAGGCTGCTTTCGGGTGGTCCGGTCCAGCGCTTTGACGGTGGACGCGCCGCACTCGTTCCCCTGCGCGCGGTCGAACAGGAAAGAATCTTCGACTTCGCGGCCGAGCTCCGCCGGGCGCTGGTCGCCGATCGCGCGGGCGTGTCGACGCGGGTGGTCGGCGAGGCGGCGATGTGGTCGAATTTCCAGGAGGTCTCCAGGAAGCAGGTTGTCCGGGCTGAGACGGTCAGCTTCCCGCTGATGCTTCTCATTCTTCTTGCCGCGTTCGGGACGCTGCTGGCCGCGCTGACCCCGATAGCGCTGGGCCTGGTCGCTGTTGCCGTGACCGGAGCGGCGATCTATTTTCTCGCGGGCTCGTTCGAGATCTCGATCTACGTGACCAACATCGCGTCGATGGTCGGGATCGGGGTTGCCGTCGACTACTGCCTGTTCGTGGTTGCCAGCTACCGGGCCCGACTGCGTGCCGGGTGCGATGGCGGTGAGGCACTGCGTGGCGCGTTCGCGAGCGCCGGCACGGCGGTCGTCTACTCGGGTGCGACCGTCATCGTGTCGCTGGCCAGCCTCCTGTTCGTCAACGTCAACGCGATCCGTTCCATGGCGGCCGGGGCGATCATCGTCGTCGGCGTCGCGGTCCTGGCCACAACCACCCTGCTGCCCGCGCTGCTCGCCCTGGCCGGACCCCGGATCGAACGGCTACGCATCCGTTTCCCGCTACGCATCCGGCGACGACGCGTCCCGCAACGACACGTCCCGCAACGACTGACCGATGGTGACGGCGGATTCTGGGTGGGCTGGGCCGGGATGGTCATGCGTCGGCCCGCCGCCTTCCTCGTTGCCGGCGTCGCGGTCCTGCTCCTTGCGGCAAGCCCGCTGTTGAGCATCCACACCCGCAACGGTGCCCTGGAGCAGCTTCCTCCCGACGCGGAAGTCCGGCTGGCCACCAGCCAGCTCATGGCGCTGGCCGGACCGGGCGCGCTGGGAATGATGGAACTCGTCGTCTCCGGCAAGGAGGCGGCTGACCGGATCGCCGCGGATGTCGGCCGATTGGACGGGGTCGCCGCCGTTGCGCCGCCGGTCGCTTTCGCCGGGCACTATCTCGTCGAGGTCACCCCCGCCGCCGACCCCGAATCGGACCAGGCCCGCGCCCTGCTCGCCACGGTGACGGCCCTCAGCGGAAAGGACGCGGACATCGGTGGTACCACCTCGTTTGAAGCCGCAATGGACCGAGCCATCTTCGGGGATCTCTGGAAGATTGTTCTCTTCATTCTGGTTTTCTCCTATCTAGTCCTGATTTTCCTCTTCCGCAGTGTGCTGCTGCCCCTCAAAGCCGTCATAATGAATATTCTCTCGGTCGGCGTGGCCTATGGGGTCCTCGTCGCGATATTCCAGTGGGGTTGGCTCGACTGGCTCGGTTTCTCCTCGCCCGGGTATATCGACTCGATCGTGCCCGTCCTGCTTCTGGCGATTGTCTTCGGCCTGTCTATGGACTATGAGGTGTTTCTCCTGACCCGCATCCGCGAGCGGTATCTTGCCGGCGCGGACAATGCCACCGCCGTCGGGCAGGGTCTGGCCGCCAGCGCTCGGACGATCACGGTTGCCGCACTCATCATGGTCACCGTTTTCGGTTCATTCGCCTTTGCCGCGGGTACCTCACCCAGAGAACTCGGCGTGGGCCTGGCCACCGCCATCCTGGTCGATGCGACCATCGTCCGTCTTGTCGTCGTCCCGGCGATGATGAAGCTTCTCGGCGATTGGAACTGGTGGTTCCCGACGCGGCGGACGCCGGGGGCCGTATCCGTGCCGCCGCGCCGGCCGCCCGCGCGGCGTGAAGAGGCTGCCTGAGCCGTCTGGGCCACGATCGGAAAGCAGGCTGAGCCGCGCGCCGCATGGGCGTCTCGACCGACGGACGCTTGGTATAACCTGAAGCACCTTCCACCTCGGCCCGCGGATAGTGATCATTGACGGCGGTGTCATGCGCGCCTGGCTTTCGCAGTGATCGCTGTGAGGATTGTGGGCGTGCTCGCCGGTCTGGCGGTCGTCATCGCCACCGTGCTGTCGGCGGTACGTACGACCGTGCTGCCCCGCGGGGTCCCCTCCCGGCTCAGCCGGTTCGTGTTCGTGCTGGTGCGGTGGGCCTTCCGGCTCCGGGTGGGCCGTGCCCCGACGTATGACCTACGTGACCGGGTGTATGCCAACTACGGTCCGTTCGCCCTGCTGTTCCTGCTGCAGTCCTGGCTGCTGCTGGTCTACGGGGGTTTCGTCCTCGCCCAGTGGGCCGCGGAGCCGACCCGGGGCCTCGGCGACGCGTTCAGGATGTCAGGATCATCCCTGTTCACGCTGGGATTCGACGCGCCGCAGGGGATGCTGTCGATCGGGCTCGCCTTCGTCGAAGCTTCGATCGGCCTTCTGCTGGTCACCTTGTTGATCTCTTTTCTGCCGGCGATCTACGGCTCCTTCAGCCGGCGGGAGGCCATGGTCGCCAAGCTCGAGGTCCGGGCCGGGACCCCTCCCACGGGTTTCGAGTTACTCACCCGTGCATGGCGCCTTGAGCGGTTCGACCGGTTGACCACGACCTGGGGCGAGATGGAGATGTGGTTCGTCGACATCGAGGAGACCCATACATCGTTTTCGGTACTGGTGTTCTTCCGATCACCCCAGCCCGACCATTCCTGGATCACCGCCGCCGGCGCCGTACTCGACTCCGCAGCCTTCCTCACCGCGGTCCTGGACGTCCCCCGGGACATCGAAGCCGAGCTGTGTATCCGGTCGGGGTACCTGGCGCTACGGCGCATCGCGGACTTTTTCATGATCTCGTACTCGCCCGATCCGCGGCCGGAAGACCCGATCAGCATTACCCGGAACGAGTGGGATGTGGTCGTCGACGGCTTCGCCGACACCGGCCTGCCCGTCCGGGCGGACCGGGACCAGGCATGGCGGGACTGGGCCGGTTGGCGGGTCAACTACGACCGTCCGCTGATCGCCCTTGGCATGCTTGTGCAGGCGCCGTACGCTCCCTGGTCCACCGATCGATCGCTGATCGACTTCAGGTTACCGCCGCTGATCATGCGCAAACCGACCCGGTGACCCGGTGACCCGGTGACCCGGTGGCCCGGAGGCCCGGAGGCCGCAGTCCCCCGAGCGCTAACGGGGCAGCAGAAGCAGCTTTCCGGTCGTGCGTCTGGAGGCGAGGTCGTCATGTGCTCGGGCGGCGCCGTCGAGTGGATAGGTGCCGCCGATGCGGACCTCCAGCTGGCCCCGCGCGATCCAGTTGAAAAGATCAGTAGCTCGGCTCAGCAGCTCATCACGGCTGGCGATGTAGTGGCCAAGCGTCGGGCGGGTGACGAACAACGACCCGCCGCCGGCGAGGCGCTGCAGCTCGAGCGGAGGAACCGGCCCACTGGCCGCGCCGTAGAGGACCATGTAGCCGCGTGGACGAAGGGCGGACAGGCCCTCGTCGAAGGTCGCCCGGCCGACGCCGTCGTACACGACAGCCGCGCCGACGCCGTCGGTGACCTCTCGTACCACGGTGGCGAAGTCCTCGTAATCGGTGACGTGGTCCGCTCCGGCGTGGCGGGCGAGCTCGGCCTTGTCAGCCGTTGAGGTGGTGGCGACGGCGATCCCACCACGCATCTTGACCATCTGGGTGAGCAGCAGACCCACCCCGCCGGCCGCCGCGTGCACGACCACGGGGTCTCCGGCCGCGACCGGGTAGGTGCTGTTGGCCAGATAGTGGGCGGTCATGCCCTGCAACATGACGGCTGCGGCCAGCCGCGGCGCGACCCCGTCCGGGATGGGGACGGCCCGGTCGGCGGGGATGGCGACCTGCTCGGCGTAGCTGCCCGGCACGCCCGTCCACGCGACCATGTCGCCCTCGGTGAAACCGGTGACGCCCGGCCCGACGGTCGCCACGGTGCCCGCGCCCTCGGCGCCGGGAACGTAGGGTAGATCCCCGACGTAGTGCGGGTTGCCCTCTCGCTGGTAGATGTCCATGAAGTTGACGCCGGCCGCCTCGACGTCGACGACCAGCTGGCCGGGACCGGCGTGCGGGGCGTCCCGGTCGCTCACCTCAAGGACAGCCGGTCCGCCGTGCTTTCTGACAACGACTGCGCGCATGCGTACATCCTCACGGCTGCCGCCGAAAACCGCCTGTCCGGATCGCGTTCCCATGCCGGCGACGGTTCCAGGGTGCGGTCAACCCGCGAGGTCGCCACCAACGGCGTGGGGGTGCACTCTGGCGGCGGCGTCGCGCCCGGCCAGATACCCGAAGACGATGGCCGGGCCGAGCGTGCCGCCGGCACCGCCGTATGTCATACCCATGGCGGACGCCATGGCGTTGCCCGCCGCGTACAGACCGGGAATGATCCGGCCGTCGACGTCGAGGACCCGGGCGTCGGGATCCGTCCGCGGTCCGCCCTTGGTCCCGAGCGTGCCGCTGTGGACCTGCACGGCGTAGAAGGGCGCCGTGTCCAGCGGGCCGATCGTTGCCGCGGCGCTGTCCCCGAAGGCCGGATCACCCCACCACCGGTCGAAGACGCTGTCGCCCCGGCCGAAGTCGGGGTCGGCGCTGTGGCCGGCGTGCTCGTTCCAGCGGGAGACGGTCGCCGCCAGCGTTTCGGTGGGAACGCCAATGGCGTCGGCGAGCCCGGTGACGGTCGACGCCTGGATGATCCAGGCGGGCGTGGACGCGGGCGGGCGGTGCCCGGCGAGACCGTAACGGGTGAGGTAGTGGTGGTCGAAAACCATCCAGGCGGGGTGGTTGACGTACTCGAAGGTGGAGACGTCGAGTACGTGGAAGGCCGCTCCGAACGCGTTGTAGTTCGCGGCCTCGTTGGTGAAGCGTCGTCCGGCGCGGTTGACCATGATGCAGTGCGGTCTGGACCGCTCGCCGTTGACCTGCCAGGGCACGACGCCGGCCACCGGATGCACGACGTCGATCGTCGGCACCCACCAGGCTTCCCGCATGTTGTTCAGGTCCGCGCCGATGCGCATGGCCATCCGCAGGCCGTCACCGGTGTTGGTCGGGACGGACACGGCGCGGTCGAGCGGGCCGCGGACGAATGCGCGCACCAGCTTCGGATCATGCTCGAAGCCGCCGGTGGCGAGAACGACTCCGCCTCGCGCTCCGACCTCGAAGGGGCCGGTGGCCGCCTCGAACCGTGCGCCGACCACCCGACCTGCCTCGACGACCAGCGCCTGCGCCCGGCTCTCGGTCCGCGGCTCGATGCCGCGGTCCAGGCAGCCACGCAGCAGGGCGCCGACCAGCCCCTGGCCGGCGCCGCGCTCGTCGTGGACCCGCCGGCGGGCCATCTCCTGCGTCGCAACACCGCCCGGTGCGCCACGGCCCAGCGAGGTCTCGCTCATCATGATGTTGCCGCTCAGCTGGTAACCCACGCTCACCCGGTCAGCCCACGGGCCGAGTTGATCGAAGGGAAACAGTGGGCACTCCATCGAGCGTCCGCCCCCGGGCTTCGCGCCGGGATGCTGCGGGTGGTAGTCGGGGAAGTCCTTGATAATCGTGAATGAGGCTGGCGTCCTTTCCTCCAGCCACGAGATCACCTTGGGCCCGGTATCGACGTATGCGGCCGCGAGCGCGGGATCGACCAGCCCGTGCGAGAGCGACTCCAGGTAGGTCAGTGCCTCCTGCCGGCTGTCGGTCAGGCCGAGGGCGCCCAGGTGGGGATTGCCGGGTATCCAGACCATCCCCCCGGACCAGGCCGACGTCCCGCCGACCTGCGAGGCCTTTTCGAACAGGCCCACGCTCGCCCCGCCGTCATGCGCGGCCAGCGCGGCGGTCAAGCCGGCGGCACCCGTACCGAGCACGACGACGTCGAAGACCTCCATGTCCGTGTCCCTTCCTGAGATCTCGGGCACCCGGCCGGCAGACGCCGTCACGTCGGATGAGTTTTTATGTGACGCCCGTAATATGACAGTCGTTGTATATCCAGTTAGCATCGCTGTCAATGCCCCGATATATTGATCATGATCTGCGTCGTGACCAGGTCGCGGCGATCGCCGCCGACCTGGTGGCCAGCCGCGGCGTGGACGCGCTCACGTTCCGTCAGGTGGCTGAGGCCGCCGGCTGTAGCACAGCGATCGTCAGTCACTACTTCACCGGCAAGCGGGACCTGCTGCTGTCCACCTATCGGACGGCTTCGGCCCGGTCGCTCGCCCGCTTCCTCGCGGTCACGGGCACCGACGGGCAGCCGATGCAGGCCTGTCTCGAAACGCTGCTTCCCCTCGACGACGACCGCCGCAAGGACTGGCGGCTGTGGTTCGCCTTCTGGGGGATCGCAGCCTTCGACCCGGAACTTGCCGCTGAGCAGCGCGAGCGCGTGCGGACCGCGCGTGCCCGCATCAGGCGTGTCCTTGACGACGAGATGGGCTGCGAGACGGGCTGCGAGACGGGCGATGACAACGGTCTCGACCCGGACGAGAGCCAGCACACGGCCTCTCGTCTGCTGCTGCTCGTGCACGGCATCGGCACCCAGGCGTTGTTCGACCCGGATCACTGGACCCCTGACAGGCAGCGCAGGGCCATCCGCGACGAGCTCACCATGATTGGACGCTTGCGCCGCGGCTGACCCGCGGGCGAGGGAGTGCCGAGCCGATTCGAGCCGACGCTTGGAAAACGCATCCGCTTGATTTGGTCAATTGACGCCCAATTATGTGGACCGATCGATCTGGGGTTGACACGATTACCGAGGGTCGGCGGAGGGGCCGCCTGGGTAGCTGCGGCTGGGTGGTCGCGGGTTGCTTGGGAGGAAGAGTCGGCCGGGTGTTGTAGTCATGTTGCGCAGAACGCTTGACATGCTACTGATTGCTATGGCCCCGACGAAGATCGGAAGACGGTATGTCCATTACGACGCACCACGCTCATCGTCGGAAGAGGCCGGTATACCTGCCGGTGCTCCTGTTCGCGTTGCTGTTCGTGGCGCTGGGGTGCCGACCCCTGTCAACCCAGGTAGCCGGGCCACCGACTCCCTCGCCGACCGCCGCGGCCGCGGTCGGGCCGGGCGGAGCGACCACCGGCACCCGGCCACCGACGACGCCGTCCGTGCCCGGGAGTACGACCGCCACCCCGTCCACCACTGCTGGTGTCCCTGTTCCGACGGCTAGCGCCAAGCCCGTGCCGCCGGTACCGACAGGCGGTTCGACGACGGTGGTAGCCGGTGCGCGTGGCCGGGTACAGGTACGGAACAACACCGTGGTGACCGACCAGGGGACCCTGCTGCGGGCGGGCACCCTGTGGTACCTGAACTACTCGTCCGGCGCCTCGCAAGTCCTGTGGGCCCGTGAAGCTGCCACCGGCGACGCGTTCTGGACGACCCTGAAGGCCAGCAATCTCAACGCCGTGCGGGTCGCAGTCTCCTTCAACGAGGCGGCCGAGTCGCCGACGATGGCCCAGATCACCGCCTACCTGGACAAAATCATCGCGAAGGCCGACGCCCACGGAATGTACGTCATGATCGATTATCATTCCGCTCTGGCGGCCGACGCCAACGAGCAGTACACGATCGAACGGTTGCGTACATTCTGGAGTGCAATCGCGCCACGCTATGCGAATCGGACGAACGTGCTCTACGAGCTGTACAACGAGCCGGTCACCTGGCGTCCTGCGGACTACACGGCGCAGAACATCGCCGACCAGAAGGAGATCTACCGGCTGATCCGGTCGAAGGCTCCGGACACCCACATAGTCATCCTGTCGTTCGCCGTGCCGGCCAACTACGGGGCCGACTCACCGCCGACCATGCTCAGCATCGCCAGCCAGTTTGACGGGGTCGTCGACTGGTCGAAGACGTCGGTCGGCTTCCACGCATACTGGGAGACCAGCTCGCAGCCGTGGGTCAAGCTGAAGGCCTCCTACCCGGTCATCTGCACCGAGTTCATGGGGCCTGCGGGAGTTGTGGCGGAGGCGACGTCCTTCGACGGTTCCCGCTGGACGGCCGAGGTGTTCGAGCGGCAGGGCATCTCGTGGGTCGGCTGGAACATCACCGACACCGAGAACGACATCAGTACCATCCTGCCCGACCTTCGGAAGGACGCCACGAGCAAGGGTTACTGGTGGAAGGCCGACCAGGGGGCATAACAATCTGAGCGAACACCGTGACGGGGTGACCGTTGCGGCGCGATCTCGCCCGGCTGGAGTCCTCTGGTCATCGGGGACGCCAGTCGGGTGTGACGAAGGTTGACTCAGGCCGATACCGATACCGACCGCAATGAGGTCATGACGGTCCCGGCACCGGCTGTGGCACCACGGGTCAGTTCGCCGGTGACCGCGGCCAACCGGCCCGCCGCGTCCGTGAACCTGATTGTGCAGGTCAAGGTGCGGGTGCCGGCACGCCAGCTGTCGGCGGCAATCGTGAGCCAGCCGACCTGCATGGTCGAGGTCCGCGCAAAGGCCCGCCCGAGGAACTGGGTGGCCACCGCATCGCAGCGGGTGCCGACGAGATCGGCGAAGGCGGCATCCGACGGGGGCTCGCCGTTCGAGGTGTTGGGCAGGGTGGCTGTTCCGGTAGCTTCCGCCTGGTGCGGCGCGCTGCACGGAACCTCACCCTTGTCCTCGGTCTCGGTCAGTTCCAGGCACGTTCCGGCGGGATAAATCCATGCCTGATCGGCGCCCTCGACCAGCCCGGTGAATGGGATATCCCGGTTCGGGGCGGAGCGGTGACCAGCGGCAATCAGTCCGCATACCAGCCTCCGGTCGTTCGCGCCCCAACCAGATCGGGTGGGCCTTATCATGCTGGTCACGAACCGGCCGTGTGGGTCGAGCGGGTAACCGAGGAAGTCGCGCGAGATCGGTCCGCAGTAGCGATCCGTAATCATCGTCCAGCGTGCGTCGGTCGGGTAGGCGCTACCGGGGATGTAGTCCGAGGCGATGTCAGTCGCCTTGATCGCCTCGAACAGGTGCGGCGATGCGCAGGACACCTCGTCCACGTTCGGGTGGGTGATGTCCTGATTCCAGGTGTAGCAGTGCCCACGGGCGTAGGACTGCCTGCCGAGGTCGACCGTGGCTGCGCTCGGGCCTGCGGTTGGTGACCCGGCCGGCGATTGCCCGGTCGAGGTAGCGCTGGATGAGGTAGCACCCGATTCGGGGGATGGACCGCCGCCCGCTCGAACGATCGCATAGCCGCCCGCGAGCAACAGGGCGACGCCGATCACCGCCGCGACGAGCCCGCGGCGCCGCAATGGGTTCGCCCGGCGACGTCCGACCCGATTACGCGGTGACCGTGTCTGAGCTGGTCCAGTCGCGGCTCCGTACCGGGCGACCGCGTCGCGGGTCCGGGCGGGCGCCTCGTAGGTCGTCGCTCCAGCGACGAAGTCGGCGTCGAGAACCAGCCCGGCGAACGGGTCGTCGTCCTTCGCGTCCCTCGGCTTGTCGTCCTTGGACACGGTCGTCGGCCTCCCCGAACTACCCAACAATCATGGTCGTGTTATGAGCGAGTGTCACCGACTGCCGGTGGATCGTGGTGCCCCCGTAGAGGTCGTCCTCGACGGCAGCCGACCAGGCCTGTCGGCTACCCGGTGCGCACATCCGACGCCGGACTCTACACGCACGATGCATCGTGAATCGGCGGAACCACTGCTATCTCGGGCATCATCCGGGCCCGATGTCGTCTACCGGGTGACCGTCGCGGCTGCCGGCTGTGATGTCTGGTAGCCCTGTCGGTTCGCCGGTACGCCGACTCTGCAATCGGCGTGGGTCGGCCGCCGGTAGGGTTGTCGGACGGCTCGCGACCCGGTGCAGGTCGCTGGGCACTCAGGTCAAGGGCAACGCAAGTCATCCGTGCCGACGGAATCGATGACCGACGGCCGGGGGGATGGGAGACGGTGGCAGTGGCGGACGAACGAAACGTACTCGGCGGAAAACTGGAGGCCTGTGGTAGCGACCCCGTGACAGGTTTCTTCCGCAACGGCTGCTGCAGCACTGGTCCTGAAGATCTTGGTAGTCACACTGTATGTGCGGTTGTGACAACCGAGTTCCTGCAGCACCAGCGACAGGTCGGGAATGATCTCACAACACCTCGGCCAGAATACCATTTTCCTGGCCTGCGCCCGGGGGACAGATGGTGTGTGGTTGCGTCCCGGTGGTTGCAGGCCTATGAAGCCGGCGCTGCGGCGCCCGTTGTCCTGGCCGCCACGCACTCCCGAGCCCTGGACATCGTCCCGCTCGAGGCGCTCCGGAAACATGCAGTGGACGTGCCCGCCGACCCTGGCTCGCTCGGCTGACTGTTCGTTCCCGGCGTCGGCGTGACGCCGTCGCGTATACGACAGCCATTCCCGGCCGGCAGTGTTACGGTTCTGACGCGCTCCGTTTCCGCCAAGATTTAAAACAGCTTCCAATAGGCTCCGTCGCGCGGAGAGATTGTGGGGGTCTGATGCCGCTGTCGGATTATGGTGTTGTTGCCGGTCGGGTCGCTGACCGGAGACGGGAAGGCGGGAAAAACACCCCGCACTACCAGATCCACGTCCGTGGCGGCGGCGTGGACTTCCGAGTGGCGGTCAACGTCCTTTCGGCGCTGCCCCCGTCAGAGCTGTTGTACGTGGCCGACGAGGATTTCCGGCATCCGATGCTGGCCGAGCTGGATGCGGTGGCGGACGGGTTCACCGCGGTACCGAGCAAGCCGGGTGGCGCGGCGCTCGACTTCATCCGCGGGAATCTGTTCGACCGACTGACGATGCGTACCCTTCCGCCGGATCTCGCCGGCCCGGACAACGATCTTGCCGACAAGCTCGACCACTATGTGCTGCGGGCGAGCCGTGACCCGGACAGCAGGCTCTACGCCTTCGGTCAGCGATGGGGTCCGGAAGAGGGGAAACCGGACAAGGTGTTCGGGTTCTCCCCAGGTGACGGCATCCACGACATCCATATGAATCAGGGCAACAGCGGCCGGTTCACCAGCGATGACGGGGTGTGGCAGGACGGTGCAATCCTCATCCATTTTCCCGCTGCAGAACAGTGGGTCGCAGTTTTCCTTGCATTCCAGTCCCAGGCATGGCACACCGACGACACCACCGGTCATACCCTCGCGCGGATCACCCCACCCCCGCCCGGGCGGCCCACGCCCGGCGCACCCGATCATTTGCTCCGCATCGTCGCCGCATTGGTCAACCCCGTCGGCCCGGCGCCCGAAGCTGAAACAGTCACCGTCCTTAATACCGGGGTGGCGCCGGTAGATCTCGCCGGATGGTCGATCGCGGACCGGGACGGCCACCGTTTCGCCGTCATCGACGGCGTGTTGTCGGCCGGGGAAACCCGCCGGATACCGCTCGCGCCACCGGCGGCGCTCGGTAACCGCGGTGGCATCATCAGTCTCCTCGACCGCGACGGCCTGAAAGTCGACGGTGTCTCCTATACCGCCGCGGATGTAGCCGAGGAGGGACGTACCGTCGTCTTCTGAGAAACAGTTTCAGGAATTGACGAATCAGGGGTTACCGGACGGCTCGCGATCGGGCAGTTCACCCTCGGACAGTTCATATCGGGGTCGTTCACAATCGGGCAGCTCAGCCGACTGCTCGACCTCCAGCAGGGACGCGCTGTGCCGTTCCGCCTCGAATGCCGCCCGGCCGCCGCGTACCCCGAACAGGCGCTTGGTGGAAACCAGGTATATGACGGCTGCCAGGTTGATGACAAGAGCCCCGACTCGCAACACGGTGATTCGGTCGGTCAGTTCGTAGACTTCCAAGGGGAGGAAGATCGAGGTGGCGACGACGGCGAAGTACTCCCCCCACCGTTGCAGCAGCCACAGTCCCACGCCCTCGACGATCTGGATGACCGCATAACCGAACAGCAGGGCGGCTACCAGCAACAGGGTGCTCGGTTTGGTGTGAATGAGGTGCCGTAGGTGTTCAATCGTCGGGCTGTTGTCCAGGTCCAGGTGCAGGACCGAGGCGAGTGGCTTCGCGGCCGGGATCGCCTTGTCGAACAGCTCCTGGATGTCAGCCTCGGACCGGCGAAACCGCAGCACGGCGTAGCCGACCAGGATCAGCAGTATCGCGCGCACGATGCGTTCCACCGCCAGCAGCCGCAGCACCGTCGCGTCGCGCAGTGCCCGGCCGCGCAGCAGGACCGGCGCGTCCTGTGCCGGTCCGGACGCAACCGGATCACCGAGGACGAAGTCGCCGCAGCGCAGGCACCGCCAAGCCAGCCCGACCGGGGTCTGAGCTCTCAGCCGGTCGGCGAAAGCCGGTTCATCCGGGCGGTAGGTGGTATGGCCCTTACGGGCGCAGGTCCGCAGATTCCACTCCACGACCGCACATCGTAGATGTCGGCGGCCTGCCAGGCATAGGTCCAGTGAAGCGGGCCTGCCGTCGGATTTCCGTCAGCTCGGCAGTTGAATGATCGACGGTGTGGTGACGAGCGGCGGAAGATCGACTTTAGGGCACTCGGTGGACGTGTAGGTGGACGTGTCGGTGGAGGTACCGGCGGACCGTAATGTCAGTGGGGTCGCTAGCATCCGGAAGCCATGGAGGGCGCACTGTGATTGAGGTCGAAGGACTGACAAAACGCTACGGGAAAAAGACGGCGGTCGACGGCCTGAGCTTCACTGTCGGGCCGGGGGTGGTGACGGGTTTCCTGGGGCCGAACGGTTCCGGCAAATCGACGACCATGCGAATGATTATCGGCCTGGATGAGCCCACCAGCGGCAGTGTCACGGTCAATGGCCGTCGCTACCGTGATTTTTCGGCTCCGCTGGGTGAGGTCGGGGCGCTGTTGGAGGCCCGATCGGTCCATACCGGCCGGTCGGCCGCCAACCATCTGCTGGCGCTCGCGCACACGCACGGGATCTCCCGACGCCGGGTCGACGAGGTGATCGACCTGGTCGGTCTGCGGGAGGTCGCCCGCAAACGGGCGGGTGGCTTCTCCCTCGGGATGGGTCAGCGCCTGGGGATCGCGTCCGCGCTGCTGGGCGACCCCTCGACCGTGATCCTGGACGAGCCGGTGAACGGCCTGGACCCGGAGGGCATCCGGTGGATCCGCAATCTGCTCAAGGGGCTGGCGGCGGAGGGCCGGACGGTGTTCGTCTCCTCGCACCTGATGAGCGAGATGGCGCTGACCGCCGAGCACCTCATCGTGATCGGCCGTGGTCGGTTGATCGCGGACACCTCCGTTGCGGACTTCATCCACAGCGCGTCGGCCAACACCGTGAAGGTCCGTTCGCCGCAGGCGTCCGGCCTGCGCGATCTGCTCGTGAGCGCGGACGTGACGGTCGAGACCAGCGCGTCGGACACCTTGGTGGTCACCGGTCTCACCAGCGATCAGGTCGGGCGGACAGCGGCGGAGAACGGCATCGTGCTGTACGAGCTGACGCCGCAGCAGGCGTCACTGGAGGAAGCGTTCATGGATCTCACCCGGGACAGCGTCGAATATCATGCCGACGTCCCCACCGCACAGTCCGCGATGGGAACCCCGTCATGACCGCGGTGACCGACGCCGGCACGGGCGGCAGCGGCCCGCAGGCGCAGACAGGCATGCAGGCGCAGAGCGAACCGGCGGTGCGGGTGACCCAGCTGCGGGTCATCCGCTCGGAGTGGACGAAGTTGCACTCGCTTCGGTCAACCCGATACTCGCTGCTTGCCGCGCTGGCGGTCACAATCGGGCTCGGCATCCTCATCTCATGGGGGCGCGCCAGCCACTGGGACGAGGAGAATCCGGGCGAGCGTCTTTTCTTCGATCCCACCTTGACGAGCCTCAGCGGAATCTTCCTCGCCCAGCTCGCTGTCGGGGTGCTCGGCGTCCTGATCGTCAGTGGCGAGTACTCCACCGGCATGATCCGCGCGACGATGGCCGCGGTACCCAGGCGGCTGCCCGTGCTGTGGGCCAAGGCGGTGGTTTTCGCCGTGGTCACCTTTGTGCTGATGACCGTCGCGTCGTTCGTGGCGTTCACCGGTGGCCAGGCGATGCTGGCGTCCAAGCACATCTCCACAACGCTGTCGCACCCCGGTGTCCTCACCGCGGTGATCGGCGGTGGTATGTACCTGACGGTCGTCGGTGTGCTGGGTGTCGCCCTCGGTGCGCTGCTACGTAGCACCGCCGGTGGGATTGCGACCCTGTTCGCGCTGCTCCTGATACTTCCGATCATCGTGCACTTCCTGCCGTCGGACTGGCAGGACCACATCAACAGGTACCTGCCGAGCAACGCCGGACAGTCGATCCTCAATGTGGTGCACGATTCCTCCGCGTTGTCACCGTGGACCGGGCTCGCGCTGTTCTGCGGGTATGCCCTGCTGGCTCTTGCCGGTGCCGCCGTCCTGCTGCAGCGCCGGGACGCCTGAATGACGTCCCGGTGACCACCGCTCACGCAGGTGGTCACCGACCTTCGCTCTGTGTTGGCCCCGCGGACAGCTAGGGCGATCAGGATGCGCACAGGCGCGGCCGGGAGGCCGTACCGACGTGTCAACGGGGAGGAATCAGCATGAGCGAGGAACCTTCTGTGGCCCGATCGCAGCCGGCGTTGGGGCGCCGTGCGCTCCTGCGCGCAGCCGGGGTGGCGGGCCTCACCGCCGCCGCCGTGCCGTTGCTGGAACGTCCGGGCGTTGCGGCCGAGTTGGTACGCCAACCGACGGTCGCGGGCGCGCCGTCCCCGGAGCAGCTGCATGTCCAGTTCGGCACGGATGCGGCCAGCCAGATCACGGTGTCGTGGGCGACGCCGGAGCGGGTGAGCCAACCGCGGTTGCGCCTGGGGCGGCACGGTTCGGGCTTCGGGACGAGTGTCGATGCGCAGGAGCGCGTCTATGTCGAGGCACTGACCGGGCAGACGGTTTGGACGTACCACGCCGAGCTGGACCGGTTGGCGTCCGACACCGACTTCACCTACGCGGTGCACCACCGTGGCGCCCCGCCGGTGGAAGGTACGTTCCGCACCGCACCGCGCGGACGCAAGCGGTTCCGCTTCACCAGCTTCGGCGACCAGGCCGTACCGGCGGCGGTCGGACAGGGCCTCGGCCCGTGGTCGGCGAACTCCGGTTACATCGTGGACGCGGTCGAGGCACTCGACCCGCTGTTCCACCTCGTCAACGGCGACCTGTGCTATGCCAACGTCAGCGACGACCCGGTGGGGACCTGGCGCAGCTTCTTCAACAACAACATGCGTTCCGCGCGCAACCGTCCGTGGATGCCATGCGCGGGCAACCACGAGAACGAGGTCGGCAACGGTCCGCAGGGCTACCTCGCCTACCAGACCCGGTTCGCCCTTCCGTGCAATGACTCGAAGGTCCCCGACTTCGCCGGCAACTGGTATGCCTTCACCGTCGGATCGGTTCGGGTCATTTCGATCAACAATGACGACGTGTGTCTTCAGGACGGCGCTTTCAGCGGTTACCGCCGCGACCACGTCCCGACGTATGCCAGCGCCGGCTCCAACCCATACATCCACGGCTACAGCCAGGGCGAGCAGCGGGCCTGGCTCGAACGGACGCTGGCGGCGGCGCGGCACGACCGTGACATCGACTGGATCGTGGTGTTCATGCACCAGGTCGCGATGTCCTCCGCCCACTTCAACGGAGCGGACCTCGGCATCCGGCAGGAATTCGTGCCGTTGTTCGACAAGTACGGCGTCGACCTGGTGCTCGGCGGTCACGAGCACCATTTCGAACGGACCTTCCCCGTGCGCGGAATCCTGCCCGGCAGTTCGCTGCTCACGCCGGCACCGCAGGCCGACGACGCCACGGTCATCGACACGACCCGCGGTACCGTACACATGATCATTGGTGGCGGCGGGCATCCCGCCTTCACCCCGCCTGCCTCTTTCGACGCACCCCACGACGGCGTCGTGATCTACGACGTCGCGGCCGGTAGCCCGACGACGCAGCACCGGGCCCTGACCACGACCGAACCCGCGCCGTGGTCGGCCTACCGCGACCTTGCCACCCCGTACGGCTTCGCCTCGTTCGACGTCGAGCCCAACGCGCCCGGCGGAAAGACGACGATCACCGTCAGTCACTTCGGTGCCGCGGCGGGTTCGTCCAGCTACACCGAACTCGACCGGTTCACCCTTGTACGTCCGCGCAACCACCGGCACGGGATGGACGGTTAGCACCGGCCAAAGGGCGTGCGATGGTGGTTGGTCGCACGCCCTTTGGCGTGATGCCTGAGATGATCGTTAGCTGGTGCGTCGACCTGGGCGTACACCGGCGGCGCGCAGTGCCCCGGACAGGTCCGCGACCTGCGCGTCCCGGCTGGTGAGCGGCTTGAGCCCCAGGCTGCGTTCGATGGTCGCCAGGATGGACGTCGTGTCGTAGACGGTGTGGTCGACGCCGGAGTGCGGCAGGGACGTGCTTATCACCAGTGCGGGGACGCGGGTCCCCGGTCCGAACTGGTCATGAACGCCCCGGGTGGAGCGGCCCTGGCCGGGCGGGGAGACGTGGTCCCACTGGCCACCGAACTCGTCATAGGTCACCACGACAAGTGTGTCCTTGGCTTCCGGCCCGGTTTCGATCGTCCTGAGCAGGTTGACGAGGTGGTCGCTCCCGTCCGGTTCGCTGGCGTACCCGGGGTGCTCGTTCTCCGCGCCATAGGGTTTGACAAAACTCACGGTCGGCAACGTGCCGTTTTTCGCAGCCGCGATGAACCTGGTCTCGTCCTGCAGATGGGCACGGCCCGGCTGTCCCGGGGCGTAGGCGGCGAAGTAGTTGAGCGGTTGGTGGTGATACTGGAAGAGGGAGCCGGGATGTCCGGCCTCCGCGTCGTCCCAACCGCCGGAGTACCAGTTCCAGGAAACACCGGCACTGCTCAACCGGTCACCGATGTTCGGATATGTGACGTCGTCGATCAGCGGAAGTCGGATTGTGCTCGTACTGTGCGGTGGGCTCGTCGGTTGGATGGTGTTGACCGCATAGTCGCCGCATGCCACCGTGGGATCGGCGTTCGGGCCGCACACCTGGGTCAGCTGTCCGTCCTTCACACCGGTGGTGGTCGGTTTGTACAGCGGGTAGCTGTTGGGGAATCCGTTCGCGTCCACGACCGAGTGCAGGTTCGCGTGCGCGCCGCCTGAACCGGCGCTCGTGTCGATCGGGGCCCGCGCGGCGACCAGGAACTGGTGGTTCAGGAATGAGCCACCGAATGCCGCCTGAAAGAAGCGGTCGGCGATCACGTAGTTCGGGGCACCCGGGCTGTGGAGGTACGTGTAGATCGGCAGTGAGGTGGTGCGGTAGACGCCCATGGTCAGGCCCACCGCGTCACTGCCGGTGACGTAGCGGTTCTGCCTTCCCCCGTTGATCTGATACTGCTCCTGGTAGAAACGATGCACCAGGTCACGGGTGCAACCGCCGGGCTCGCTGCCGGGGCTGTTCGCGAGGACACCGTCGTCCGGCTCGACCCCGGGTGCCGGGCAGGTTCTGGCATCCGCCGGAATGTATCTGTCGATCGTGAACGGTTTGTTCGGGAAATGGCTCACCGGAACCCCGTTCGCCGCGTCCACACAGGCCGTGGGCAATGGGCTGGGCGCCGTCAGATTCACGTCGTTCTGCAACAGACAGGTGTAGCGTTTGCCGTCCTGTGTGACCTGGGCCGTGCGCGACCGGTCCGCGTACCTCAGACCGTCGACCCGCTGGCCGCCCACTGTGCCCCACTGGCCGTAGAGATTGTCGAAGCTGTGATTCTCTTCATAGATCACAACGAGGTGCTTGTACCCACCGAGAACCGGACCATGCCGCCCGAGCCCCCCGTGATCTTGTGGGTTGGCAAGTGCTCCCGGAGCCATTCCGAGTCCGACCGCCACGGTCGCGCCTGCTGCGAGAACGGCCCGGATCACCTGTCCTCTTCGCACATTTCCTCCACGCTTCCTGGACTGCTTGGGGTCTCCGGCCGCGCGAAAATAATCGTATTCGCGTGATCTTCGGCCTACTGGCTGCCTCCACCGGGCAGTCGGAAGGAAGAGTATGCGGGCGCCGCGCCGAGCGTGGACCAGAAGACGTAATGCCGGCGTTTGTCTCGCAAAGAACAGGTAGCCTTGCGAGCTCATGCCTTGGCCGCCTGAATGGTATTAAGAACGACCCACCCGCGGACGCCGCGGATGGGTCGACACGATCAGTCAGGGCACGATCAGATGATCTTCGTTTGGAGGCGGGGTGCCTTCCTCCTCCGCTTCGCGATCTACCTGCCCCAGTCTCGCTCTTTGATCCACGCCCCTATTGCCGGGCGTTCTTATGGGCGACCGTGGTGTTGGCCACCTCCGGTCGCGCCGATCGCCGGTTCGCTCGTGCTGGCCGCGCCTGTCTCGACGTGGCCCGCCAGCCGACGCAGGAAGGTGCTGTCCCGGTCGGAAACCACTGACAGGTCGTACCAGCAGTTGCTGTGCCGGATGTCCGCGGTGTGGACGACGTGTGCGCCGGGCTCGACCTGGTAGCTGGCCGGGTGGGCCGGGCTGTAGGTGTCGGTGATGGTGAGCCGGACGGACGTGGCGCCGTTGTTGCCGAGGACCAGCCGGAGTTCACCGTCGTCCCCGCCGCGGCGTGCGTCCACCTGCGCTCCCGCGACGCCCACACGTCCGATGAACTGCCGGAAGAAGCCGTTGGGCCCGTGCACCGAGAACTCGTAGGCGCCCTGGTTGGCCGGTGCGATGGTCCAGCTTCCGGACAGCGCCCGTCCTGCCTCGACGGTGTAGGTCCACGGGCCGTCCGGTTGGGTCGTGGAGGTGACGTAGAAGTTCGCGCCGGCTTTGCCGTAGTTGCTGAA
This sequence comes from Protofrankia sp. Cas8, assembly GCF_963555845.1. NCBI lineage: Bacteria > Bacillati > Actinomycetota > Actinomycetes > Frankiales > Frankiaceae > Protofrankia > Protofrankia sp. Cas8. Next base: position 33,237 of record NZ_CAUVXI010000028.1, read on the forward strand.
GTCGATCCGGACACGGTTCTTGGCCGCGTTGGTCCGGCCGTCGACGGCCAGGTCGTAGGGCAGCGGCCGGGCGGGGCGCAGCCCGGGTTCCTGCTGGGGCAGCGCCGGATTCGTCGGCGGCTTCGGCACGTAGTCGTCGTGCCTGTTCTGGTCCGGCGGAAGGTAGCCATGGGTGTCCGGGAGCGGTGCCACCCTGGCGTTGGTCCGCGAGAAGTCGAACGCCGCGGTCAGATCACCGCACACCGCCCGGCGCCAGGGCGAGATGTTCGGCTCGTGGACCCCGTGACGCTGCTCGATGAACTGCACGACCGAGGTGTGGTCGAAGACCTGGGAACATACCCAGCCGCCCTTGCTCCAGGGCGACACGACGAGCATCGGGACCCGCTGCCCCAGACCGTAGGGGCCGGCGACATGTGTGTCGGCACCGGACGGAGTGAACAGCTCGCCGCTGATGTCCGCGGTCGACTGGCCCTGCGCCGGGGATGACGGCGGGTACGGCGGGACGATGTGGTCGAAGAAACCGTCGTTCTCATCGTAGTTGATGAACAGCGCGGTCTTGCTCCACACCGCGGGGTCGGCGGTCAGCGCGTCCAGCACCTGGGCGATGTACCAGGCGCCGTAGTTGACCGGCCAGTTCCCGTGCTCGCTGAACGATTCGGGGGCAACAATCCAGGAAACCTGGGGGAGTTTGCCGGCCAGCACGTCGGCCTTGAAGATGTCGAAATAGCCGTCACCGTGCTTGACGTCGGTGCCGGTACGGGCCTTGTCGTAGAGCGGGTTGCCCGGGCTGGCATTGCGGTACTGGTCGAAGTACAGCAACGAGTTGTCGCCGTAGTTGCCGCGGAATGCGTCCTCGATCCAGCCCCAGCCACCGGGTCCGTCGAGGCCGTCGCCGATGTCCTGGTAGATCTTCCACGAGACCCCGGCCTTCTCCAGCCGCTCGGGGTAGGTTGTCCAGGAATAGCCTGCTTCGGCGTTGGTGATGACCGGGCCACCACCGGTTCCGTCGTTGCCGACGTAGCCGGTCCACATGTAGTAGCGGTTCGGGTCCGTGGGGCCGATCAGCGAGCAGTGGTAGGAGTCGCAGATTGTGAACGCGTCGGCAAGCGCGTAGTGGAACGGCATGTCCTCCCGGGTGAGGTAGGCCATGGTCACGTCGGTTTTGGCCGGTACCCACCGGTCGTACCGGCCCTGGTTCCAGGCCTGATGACCGCTGTTCCAGTCGTGCGGGATGGATTCGAGGAACTGCATCCCCAGGTTGTCTGCGTCCGGCCGGAACGGCAGGACGTCCTTCGTGCCGTCGGACTGATACCAGACCGGCTTGCCGCTGGGAAGGACCACCGGCCGCGGGTCACCGAACCCGCGCACGCCGCGCAGCGTACCGAAATAGTGGTCGAAGGAGCGGTTCTCCTGCATCAGCACGACGATGTGCTCCACGTCGCGCAGGGAGCCGGTACGGCGGTTCGCCGGGATTTCCGCCGCGCGGGCGATGCTGGGCGAGAGTAGGGACATGGCGGTGCTGCCGCCAGCAATCTGCAGGAGTCTTCGACGGTTGACGCTTGTCATGAGCGGCCTGCCTTCCGGCGCCTGCGGCGCCTGCGTGCGGGAGTCCGGAGGACAGTTTCACCAGATGATCGAGAACGCGCCACTGCGAATGGGGAAAAACGCCGAGAAGCGTGGACGAAGACGATCTCGTAACTGATTTCATGATCGATATCGTTCTGGTCGGCCGCTACCGGTGCGCAGCGCGGATCGTTTCGGGTGGCCCGGGACCATTGTGAACGACCGGTTCAGACGACCGGTTCAGACGACCACGGTCATCGCGAGCGCGGTGCCCACCCACGCGGCGGCGAGAACGGCGGCGGGTATCCGGAGCCGGCCGTCGGTGCCCAACAGGACGACTGCGGCGAACACGTGGAGATCGACAAGCTGGCGAAAGGATGCGGGGGTGCGCAGCACGAAACCGGACAGAGAAATGGCGAGCAACAGTGCGAGTACAAACCCGACCCGCACCTCGAAGGTTCCTGTTGGTCCTGTTGGTCCGGTCGTTGGATGGAGCCGCGCGACGGCCAGTCCGGCTGTCACGCCCAGTGCTGCTAACTGAAGCAGCGCGAGGATCGCGAGCAGGGTCGGCAGCATCGCACCGGGATGTCTCGTGACGTCACCGAACCATGCCACTGCGGACGGGAACAGCCCGGTCAACGGTGCGACTATGTTGTCCCCGGTGCCGGCGAGCATCGGGACGCCATGGGCATTCCAGACACACACCAGCTGCCACAGCCCGAACGTGATGATCGGCAGTGCCCAGACCCGTGCTCCGCATGGTCTGGATACCCCCCGCCGCCATGCGGCGAGGTGGCCGACGGCCATCGCGACGACGGCCAGCAGGGCTGTCTCCCTGGCGAGCACCGCGACGGTGAACGCCATGCCCGCCACGGTCGGGCGGTGTCGACGCCAGGCGAGCAGTCCAGCGACTACCCCGACCGCGGCGACGATCTCGGTGAGATCACGGCTGAGACTGAACAGGAAGCCGGGAAATCCCGCGAGCAGGAGACCCCACAGCGGGCGTCGACCGTGGTCACGGGCCAGAATGCCCCCGAGAAGGCCGAGTGCGGCCAGCGCCAGAATATTGACGGCTACCAGAGCGGCGGCGACCCATTGCGACCGCCCGGCGGCAACTAGCCAGCTGAGCGTGGGGTACGCAATGCGCTGTAGTCGCAGTGGTGAGTCGATCACAATTCCGTGCGCGTCCACGCGGAGGTCGTATGGGGCCAGGGCCAGGCGGTAGGCGAACTGGCCGTCGTACCCGCCGCCCGGAAAGACATGCAGGTCGGGCGGAGCGGCGCTCGGATCCACCTGAGCACGCCCGGCAACCACGAATCGGCTGATGTCACCGTGCCCGACCGCCAGCAGGCGAGCGCCGGTCACCGCGACTGCCAGAATCAGCATGACTATACCGGGTGACCACACACTGTCGCCGCGGGTCGAAACACCGACCCGCGGCCTATCCGTACCTGCTTGCCGCATGAATCATCCGTACGGGTCAAAGGAAATGATAACAAATAGGGCCGGAGCCTGGCGGATCGATGATGAACGTCGACTATGCTATCCGCCGAAGGTGGCAGGAGCTGGGGTCG
>NZ_CAUVXI010000029.1:0-30777 GCF_963555845.1 Protofrankia sp. Cas8
GCACCACGTCCACCAGCGGCAGTTCCCGCTCTACTTCCCGGCGCCCGTGGCCAGGATCGGCCAGCTGATGGAGACCCCCGGCAGCCGTTGGGTGTACCGGCAGTGTCCGGTGGCCGTCGTGTCACCCTCGACCAGGGACGAAGCGTGGGAGGTCCTGAAGCTGCGCGGGCCACGTTTCATCGTGCCCGGCGGCGTCGATCTTCCGTGGGATCACGGGTCTGGCCGACCGGCGGACCGACCGACCATCGTCTGTGTGGGCCGCCTCGTCCCGCACAAGCGGCTGCACCTGCTGCTCGACGCGCTTCCCACGCTTCGCGCGGCCCACCCGGGACTGGTCGTCGACGTGGTCGGCGACGGACCGGACCGGGAACGGCTCATCCGGCACGCGGCCGGGCTCGGTCTCGGCGAGGACATTGTGCACTGGCACGGCTACGTGACGGCGATGAAACGGGACCGGCTGCTGTCGACGGCCTGGCTGACTGTCAATCCGTCCCACGGCGAAGGGTGGGGTTTGTCCGTACTGGAGGCTAATGCCCACGGTGTCCCGGCCGTGGCATTCCGCGTGCCCGGGCTACGCGATGCCGTCTGCCATGGCAAAACCGGCTGGTTGGCGGATGACGCTGATGCGCTCGGACCCACGATCGACCGTGCACTTTCCGCCCTCGCGGACCCGGTCACGGCGACCCGCTGGCGCGAACGGGCCCGAGCGTGGGCCGCACGCTTCTCCTGGGACGCCACCGCCGAGCTGCTGGCCCGCATCGTGACCGCCGAGATGGACAGGCTGGACAACCGCACACCGGGCCGCCGCCCGCGGGAGTCACGCCGCGCGGACGTCCTTGTCACCCGAGCGGAATTCCTGCTGTCGCCGAGGCAGGCACTGCCAGTCCTGCGCCGTACCGACCTGGTATATCGCAATATCCCCGAAGGCGACGGGCCTTACCGGGACGGGACGCTGCGTGCCGGGGACGGCTTCGGCCATGCGGTCGCGGTGCTCTACGGTGCGGGCCTCGCCGATGCTCGTGCCGCACTCGATCGGGCCGGTGTCACCGGCCCGATCGAGGTACGGGCCGCGACCGGGGAGGACCTGCTGGTCGCCGCAGTCCGCTGTGCCCGGCCCGATGCCGTGGAAGCGGGCAGAGCCCCTGCCGCGGCCGGTTAGTGCGCCAGGGGTTCCTCGTGCCACGGCACCGAAGCCCTCCATCACGGGTCGACCTGGTCAACCAGGTCGATCCGTGATCAGGTGCGCGGCTCGGGTACCCGGGTCAGGTCATCGAGAGCTACCCGGTAGAGCGCGGCGAAGCGCCGCACAGCCGATTGATCAAAAAGGTCACGATGATAACAGAACGCCAGGTTCAGATCGTCACCATAGCCCGTGGCAGTGATCACGAGCCCCTGTGGCAAACCCGCGAATGCAGCGAAGTACAGCGATGTGATCCGCGGAGTATCAGCACCCGATGTAAGCCGGCCAGGCAGCCGTCCGAGGTTCGTCACGCTGGCCGTCGGCATAAGTAGCGGTCGCGCAACGGTCGCGGCGACGCGCAGCAGCGCGTGCCGCGCCGGGCCGGGCAGCCAGGCTGTACCGCGCAGGGCATTCCCGGTCTCCGCTGGTGGCCCTGCCGCCTTGTTGGCCGCCGTCTGCCTGCACACCGCGGCCAGCAGGGTTTCGGGGTCCCGGCGGTCCAGCGGTGTCATGGCAATCACCGCATCGCCCGTATGGTTGCCGAGGGCAACCTCCCCATCGCGGTCGCGGAGGTTGATCGGCATCCGTACCCGCAACCGCCCGGTCTCCCGCCCGGCCGCGGTGTTCCACTGCTCCACCGCAGCCGCGGCGGCTGCCAACAGAAGATCGTTGACGGTGACCGTGCCACCGGTGGCAGACCGTCCGGGCTTGGGGACGGGAACCGCCATGCAGTACACGCCGTAGACGCAGGCCCGGCTGTTCGGTGATGTGCGGTTGGCACGGCCGAGGCCGGGCGCGGGGGCGATCCGCCCCTGCACCGGCTGGCGCAGCGGCGCCACGCCAGGCACGAGGCGGCTGATCCGCTCCATGGACGGGGCTGCCCGCCGACGGTGGCGCGGGAGCCCGGCGCACGCGTCGCCCCCGGCAATGTCGCCCCCGGCAATGCCTCCACCGGCAATGCCTCCACCGGCAATGCCTCCACCGCAGATGTCACCCCTGGCGGTAGCGCTCCCGGAAACACCGCCGTCCACCAGGTTGTCAACAGCTGTCCCGCGTGGACGGCGCGTCCTGGTGACGACACGGGGCTCCAGCGCGACACGGGGCTCCAGGACGACACAGCGCTCCAGGATCGCGTGCAGCAACATCGCCACGCTCAATCCGTCGAGAGCGACATGATGCGCGGCAACCGCGAGTGCGTCATCCTCGGGCAACCGCATGTGCAGAACCCGCACCGCAGGCACCCGGCTCAAGGCAAAAGGGCGAGAGCACAGGCCGGCGAACGCATCCCAGAGGTCACCATCATCATGACCACTGGCTGTGATGATCGGAATATCGGCGACGTCCGGGAATGACCACCGCCGGCCAAGCAGGCCGGTGCGCATCCGTGCTCGCGCCATCGGATACCGGGCCGCGGCACCCTGCACCGCCCTGCGCAACGTCACCAGGTCGATGGCCTCACGGGTGCGTGCGATCATGCCAACCGAAACCGGCGCCGACCGGCGATCAGAAGCCATGATCATATTTTCCAGCACCGAAAAACGCCGGTCACGAGCAGGCCGCACCGGCTCGTGCCCTGCGTGCACCGGACCTGCGTGCACCGGCCCGGTCGACAGGTGGGGAGTGGATGACCCGGATCGGGGATACGGAATCAGGCTGACAAGTGGTTCCGCAACCGGCGCCGGCCGCCACATCTCGCGGGAGTCGATTCTGACACCTTCCTTCGGCTCAGAGCGGCGAAATGTCCCCACGACACACCCCACACGACCCAGTTTCCGTCCCGTCAGGTCAGTTGACGAGATTCGGGCAGGAATAGTGGCGAAGACCTCTTTTATCGCCGGATATGTCGCACGAACCGATCACCTGCGGCAGACCCGGAACAAATCCACTGGATGCGGCTCTTCTCAGGTGAACCGATGAGATGCGAGAACGGCCGATTCGCAGCCGGCCAAGGCTGTAATGACCTACTGGCAGGCACGGGCGGCGTCCACTCTATATACCCGGCAACCCGGTATAGATATGCCGGATTGCCTGCGAGATTGCCTGGTCACGCAGCAACGCCGCATCCAACCAGAAGAGCACATTGCCGAACATGCCCAGTCGAAAAATACACAACTAACACCCAACTGCTAAACAATATTGATGCATGATAGCCGATGATCCGCCACGCAGGATCCAGCGAAACCGAGCGTGCCCGGCACCAGAGGGGTAGATCAAGGAATCCCGAGTCCACAGCGGGGCGGACCGACCGGACCTGCCCCGCTATCGACGATCGCTCTGAGCGGGGACCGACACCGACGGGCGATCGGCTGGCCGCACGACGCGACGGACGGCCGTGGATGTGAGCACGCATGCGAACGCGCCTGCGCCGCACAGCTGGACCTGCCAGCCGAAGGCTCCCCGGCCAGAGCCCGGGAGGCTGTCGGGCGTCAGCGCCACCACCGTCACGGCAGCGCCCACGCAGCCGGCGGCAAGCCAGGACAGCCCGGTTGACCAACGTCGAGCAACCGCGACCAGCGCCGGGATTACCAGCGCAACCGGACCTGCGACCAGTGTAACCGCGCACATGCCGGCCGCGATGACACCGTAGCGGAGCTGATCTCGCACCTGCTCGGGCTGTTGCCGCCGGACCCACCGACCGGTGCCCCACCGACCGGTACCCCAGCGTCGGGTACCCCAGCGACGGATACCCCAGCGACGGGTGCGCTGCCCACGCGATGCCCGGCCGGCCGGCTTGCGCAAGCCGGCCGGGAGCACCGCCAGCGCGATCAGCCCCGCAACCATGATCATGCCGACGCCGAGGTCACGGCGGTACGTCTGCCCGGGCCGGTTCACGATGACAATCGTTCCGGCCACCCCGGCCGGAATGATCCATCCTTGCTGCCAGCCATCCAGTCGGATCACCGGAAGCGACACGCCGTTCACGGTCGCGGTCCACGAAGCGTTGGCGTTCTCCCGGACGGCAAGATAGCTACGCTCCCCCGCCGCAATCTCGACCGTGCGCCGCTCCGAGGTCCAGCCGGTGATCCGAGTACCCCGAACAGGTACCGAAGGCGCCGCTAGCGCGCCGTCGACCAGGGTGAGGGAGCCAACCGCGAACGGCGCCGACCCGGGTTCGGTCGTCAGCAGATGCGGGCCGGCGCTCAAGGTGACCGTTCCACCGTCGGTGCACAGACTCATCGTGACGGACCGGAGCGCTCCAGCGTCATCCGGCCGGCCGTCGAGCCGGGTGGAATACCGTTGCCCGTCAATGATCACCATCGGACCCGAGCCGCAGGGAAGGGCGACGGGCTCCGTCCCCGGCTGCCCGGGGCCTGTAGCCACGCTCGACGAGCCGTCGCCACGTGCGCTCTGACCGCCGGTGCCGTCCTGTCCGCCGTCGGACATCCCGCCGGCTCCGGTCAGTAGGGGCGCGATCGGCACCGCCGCACCCCGGACGGTGAACGCAAGGGGCCGCGGTACATCAAACCGCCGACTGAGCTGCCGCTCTTCATCATCCTCGAACGGCTGGGATGGATCGGCCCGGTTACGCGCGAACGCGTAGACGATCCGCCCGGACGCCGCGCCGGAGAACCACCGTGCCATGTCGGAGGGTGCCTGCAGATACCGCTGAAATCTGATCCCGGGAATCGTCAGTTCACGAATTCCCGCGCCCAGAAAGGGGCCCCCGCCGCCGGCAACCTGCTCGAAGCCGACCCGGAACCACCGGGTCGGACCGGTGGGTACCGCGAGCTGCTGTGCGGATTCGATCGGCTTGACCGGGGTGACCACCGAACCGGCCTGGGTGGTCACCCGCAGCGCCCGCACGGTCGGACGGGACGGGCTCTCCTCCAGCAGCTGCACCGTCAACGTCGGTACCTCGACCGTTCGCGCGACGTCGACCTGCAACCACTGCCCCGCCGAGCCCCGGTCCGTCCTCAGACTCTGCCATGCCGAACTGGGATCACCGTCCACGGCGTTCGCGGGCGCCAGGTCAGGCGCGGCCACCAACTCAAAGCCGTAGGACGACGCGGTGACCGACATCCCACCGACATAGCCGGCCGTCGTCTGGTGCTCGGCCGCCGGCCGATCGGTCCACTGATCGGGTGGCCCCGTGGCACCCGCGACGTCCTCATGCGGCCCTAGGACGTAGGACTGAGCGCCGTGGACGAGCCCGAACCGATTGTCACGGCGGGTGAATGTGTCTGTCACCACCCAGGTGGTCCGTGGGCCGACGACATCGGCCGCAGCCGGATCAGCCGCGGTGGGGCCAGCTGCGGTGGGATCAGCCGCGGTGGGGCCAGCCGTTGCGGCCAGGTCACCGGCCAACACGGCGGCCTGGTCGGGCAACACCCGCTGGGCCGCCATCTCCACGGTCGCCTCGGCACCCCCGGACACAATCAGGGCCGTAGCTGCCGGATACGCCTGCACCATGCTGGCTCCGCCCGGGACCACCCACACCTCCAGGGCAGGCACCCGCTGCGTCGGATTACGTAGCGCCGGGACAAGCCTGGCGTTTCCCGCGGAACGGGCCGGGAGCATCGGGCCGAACCTCGCGGCCTGCTGCAGACCGGATCCGCGCAGCGCACCGCTGATCTGCGCGGATGACGGCGGCACGTCCCAGTCCTTGTTCTGCAGATCATTGCGGACCAGCACCTGGCCGATCCCGGCCCGGGCCAGTGCCTCGGCAAGCCCTGGTGCGGATCCGAGCGTGAGCTGGCGTTCGATCCCGTCCATCCACCGGATGACGCCGGTCCCACCGAGCGGGATCAGGCTGCGAACTCCCCAGGGTGTCTGTGCCAACCACTGCATCGGCTCGTCCAACGGCCGACCCCAGCTGTACTCACCGAACGCCGTTCCCGGCAGCACCAAGGTCCGGCCGCCGGCCGGATTTCGCGCCAGCCACTGCGCAGCCTGCCCCCAGTAGCCCGGAACGTTACTGAATGTGCCGGCAGGAGTGAGCTTGCCCGCAAGTGCGGGGGTCATTCCCGCAATCACGCAGGCGGCGGTCACGACGGTCACGACGACCACGACCAGACCCGGCCGCCGCGCGGCGACCCTGCGGCGCCCGACCGGCCGCCCACGCCGGATGAGCCGGATGATCGGGTCGCGCCGCCGGACCCCGCCAACCGCGCCACCCCGATCGGGGCGCCGCCACGAGGCCGCGACGGACAGGGCATGAGCGAGGCCGAGCGCCATCGGTAGTCGGACCACCGGCTGGAACTTGTAGACATTGCGCAGGAAGCCGAACGGAGCGCCGAACAGATCGCGGACGGTATCCGCCAAGGGACTTGCGGGTTGCCCAGGGTAGGCAGCGCAGATGGCGACGACCCCGACCCCGAACGTGAGCACCAGAAAGCGTCGGGCCGGCAGATCGGCGCGCGCGAGCCCCCAGACTCCGAGTGCCGCCACCAGGCCGGATCCGAGAACCGCGGCGAAGGTGGTGACGTATTCGGACGCCGCGGGCAACCATGGACTCGGCAGACGCAGGTAGGCCATCCAGTCGCTGGCGCCCCGCAACGCCTCGCCGACCGACGTCGTGGCGGTCGTGGTGACGGCGGTCTCGGTGTAAGGAAGAAAATTGAGGCCGTACCGCCGCTGCGTCGCCAGCGCCAGGACCCACCATCCGGTCGCGAGCAGCACCGACAGGATCCACCAACCCCGAAGGGCCCAGGCCCGCCGGTCTGTTCCGGCCAGAACGAGCACGACAGCCGGGCACAGCAGGACGTCCAGGGTGACGCTCGCGTTGACGCCGCCGGTCGCGAAAATCGCGAGCCCGGACAGTGCTGCGGCCCGCCGCGGCGACAGCTGCCGCAACGATCCGGATGAATCCCGCCGCACCGCGAGCACGAGCGGAAGGACCATCCACGGCAGCATTGCACTCCCCGTCAGCGCGACGGAGGTGGAGCCGATCTTTCCCAGGACGAACGGCGATACGGAGTAGGCAATCCCGCCGATCACCCGATGCGTCCGGCCACCGACGCGCAACGTGTCCGCGAGCCGGATGACTCCCCACGAAGCGACGGTCAGTATCAGAGCCATCCACAACCGCTGGGTGACCCACGGTGGTAGGCCCAGCACCTTCCCGCCGGCGAAGAACGACCCCATCGGGAACAGGTAGCCGACGTACTGGTTGGGGAGCAGGCCGAAATCCGAGCTCGAACGCCACAGATGGGTGCTGGCGGCAAGGAAGCCGGCCGGGTCCACCGCAAGATCGAGCTTGGTGTCCGCAGCAAGCCTGCCAGGCGCCTGGAGCAGACACAGCAGGACGAAACCGGCGGCCATCGCCGCGATGGACCACCGCGGCGTACGGCCGAGGTGGTCGGAGACCGCCACGAGTGCGCCACCCTGCGGGCCGGACGGCGACGGCGGCGACGGCGGTGACGACGACGACGACCGCAACGACCACCGGACCGCCGGATTGTCTGCTCCAACGATGATCATACGACCTCGCGCGGAGCCGACGTCAGGCCGGGGTCCCGTCCACCTCCGGTCCTGGTCGACCCGGGCGTCTGTACCGAGCTACCGTCGGCAGTCATACCGCCCGTACCCATACCGCCCGTACCCATACCGGCCGCACCCATACTGAGCACCCGGGCGCCCGGAGTCCGGGATGCCTCCGCCTCCGGCGCTGGATGGGTGCCCGTCCCTGCCGCGGCACCCAGGCGCCTTGCCTCAGCCAGCGGCGAGGGTACCGCCTGCAGGACCACCGACGGCGCTGCCTGGCTGGTCCGCAGGTGCAGCGGCGTGGGCAGGACAGGTACCCGCCGCCGGTACCGCCGGGCCCGCATCACGTCGACCAGCATCGCCGGGGTGTGCCTGGTGACCCGAAAGGTCCCGCCGGCCATCTCCGACCAGTGCACGGGAACCTCGGCGATTCGGTAACCCATCGACCGCGCAAGCGCGATGACCTCAACGTCGAAGCCGAAACCCGTGGACCGCGACAGGCTGAAGAGCAGCTTCGCCTCGGCATGCCGAAACGCCTTGAAGCCACACTGGGTGTCGGCGACGTCCAGTCCCGCAAGGGTCCGGGTGATTCGGTTGAACGCCCAGCTACCCATCCGCCGGCCGCTCGTGCGTAGCGCGTTGTCACCGATCCGGCGCGACCCGAGCGCAACCTCGGCATCGTTGAGCGCCGCGAGAAGCGGCGGCAGGTCGTTGAGATCCGAAGCCATATCCGCGTCCATGAACACGATCGACGCGCCCCGCGCCATCGCGACACCCGTGCGAATTGCCGTACCCTTACCGGAGTTCCACGGAAGGCTCACGACGCGTGCCCGCGGCAGCTCACTCAACAACCGCTCGGCAACCTCAGCAGTACGGTCGGTACTGCCGTCGTCCACAAGGATCACCTCCGCGCCGGCAAGCGTGCTCACCACAGCCACCAGACGGGGCAACGCCTCCGGGAGCCGGTGCGCCTCGTTGTAGGCGGGGATGACGATACTGACGGGAACGTGGTCCAAGAGTCACTCCCAAGCTGCGTCGGCAACGACAAGGGCGGTCGCGATCACCTGCCGATCGCGAAACACCTCGTCACGCCCGAATAGGTCCGGCCGAAGCTTCGATACGGCATCGCCGCGCCGGTGCGATCCGAGCTGCCAAATCAGTATTCACCCGGCGAGGACCGACCGACGATCCACCATTGCGCCGCCAACAGACTGGCGGCACGTGCTGGCCACGCGGGATGGACAGCAGGTATCCGTACATGCGCCCACCCATCCTTTCACCGGCCTTCCCCGAGGCCTCCGGCAACACGACACGAACCATGCCCGCAGGGATCTCGCGGCGAACGTCGTACCCGAGCCGACGACCCGCGAACGCCGCCGCCCACCCACCGTTCGGCACCGCTTGACGCACCTACACCTCGGACATCCTCTCGCAGGCGGGGCGCCCCTCTTCGCCCGCCACCCGCACGTCACTGCGACACACATCCGACAATGACCCCTTCGTCACACCATGCCCACCGTCGGATACCGAATCGTCACCGACCGGGATGGGGGTTATGCCATCGGCGACCTTGCGTCGACAGTTGTCTGCGTATTGTCAATGAATCGTGCTGCCGTGGATGACGAGTGCCCACCGGAACGATCACGCGCCCTGACCCCACGCCGATCCCACCCTGATCGCGCCAGTCGTTCCCACCAGCGCCCCCTCCGACAGTGTTCGGACGAAAGACAATCGGAACAGGTCTGCACCCCGTTTATTCACCCAATGGTGGTACTGTCGTTGAAATACTGAGGCTGATACCAAGCGTAATCGAACGAAAGATCTGAAACGGACTCGTAAAGTACGCAGCCCGGCCGCCAACTCCCTTCGGATCTCGCCAGTGCGGGTCAATGCATTGTGCCCGAGAACCGGTTGCGAATCCTGTGTCCGGGCGATCCGCGCCCAGCCGGCCCATGCCCCCCGCACCGGGGCATTCTGGATCCCGAGGATGTCCGCGCCGGGTGGGCGTCGCACCGAACAGGAGTGATCGATGACGGAAGGCCCTGCGACAGCCACCAGCCCCGGCGACGACGGTCCGACCCCACCGAGCCCAGCCGGTTCCGACAGCGATCCGACCGAGCGATCAGGGCGTCGGCGGGACATGGGTGATCCCGGCCTACGTGCCCTGGTCGGCGCCGGACGCTCGCGGCTGCCGCCGGGAACGGCTATGCGAGCCCGGGACGTCGCCCGGCCCGACCTCGACGACATGGCCGAGGCTGAACGCACCGTCGTCCTTCGGCGGCGTCCATGGACCGACCCCGCCACCGCCCCCACGACCGTCCCCCGAACGCAGCGTCGAGGGTAACTCAGACCGCCCTGACGCCTGCGTCAACACCTGTTTCAATCCTTGTGTCCGGCTGGGCCGTAGGCCGGGGCACTCGGGTCAGGGAGCCAGTGGCGCGGACGTGATCGGCACCACGCCAGATCGCTCGTAGGCCGTGAGCATGGTGATCCGCCGGATGTGACGTTGCTCGGCGCTGAACAGCGTCCCCAGGAACACCTCGATGAGGCCGACGGCCTCCGCAACGGTGTGCATCCGCGCACCGATACTCGCGACGTTCGCGTCGTTGTGCAGCCGGGCGAGCCGGGCCGTTTCGATATTCCAGACGAGGGCGGCGCGCACGCCGGTGACCTTGTTCGCGGCGATGGCCTCGCCGTTGCCGGACCCGCCGATGACGACACCCAGACTGCCCGGTTCGCCCACTACGGCCGCGGCTGCCGCGATCACGTACGGCGGGTAGTCATCATCCGGGTCGTAGGCGGCCGGGCCGTGATCAACTGCCGAATGACCCAGCTCGGCCAGTCGAGTGATCAATGAGATCTTGAGTTCGAAGCCCGCGTGGTCGGAACCGAGATGGACGCGCATGGAACGAAATGATGCCCGTCGCAGGCCGCCGTTACTCCCCCCGCTCCAATGATCTAGGAAAGACACACCTGACGGGCGACACCCGCGGGGCATCGGTCCCCGATCCTGTTCACCGGATGGTCCTTGACAGCAACAACCCGCTCACAGCGGCTGGCACCGACCCGGTCGGACCCGATCCGAGTGGGCGGATCAGTCGAACACGGGGCCGCTGTCCCGGGTGCGCTTGAGCTCGTAGAAGCCGGGAGTGCCCGCGACCAGCAGCACGCCGTCCCAGAGCCGGCCCGCGGCCTCGCCCTTGGGCGTCGGCGTGACGACGGGGCCGAAGAACGCCGTGTCCGCCACCGCGATCACCGGCGTGCCGACGTCCATGCCCACGCGGCTGATCCCGTCCTGATGGCTCGCCCGCAACGCATCGTCGAACTCCTCCGATGTCGCCGCATCAGCAAGATCCGGCTCCAGGCCGACCTCGGCCAGCGCCGCCGCGAAGGTGCCGGCTTCCCACTCGGCCTTCTGCAGGTGGCGACGCCGGCCCAGCGCCGTGTACAGCGGCAGCAACACGTCCTCGCCGTGCCTCGCCGCGGCAGCCACGCAGATCCGCACCGGGCCCCACGCGCGGTCCATCAGCTGCCGATATTCGTCCGGGAGGTCCCTGCCCTGGTTGAGCACGGCCAGGCTCATCACATGCCAACTGAAGCGCACCGGCCGGACCTGCTCGACGTTCAGCGCCCAGCGCGAGGCCAGCCATGCCCACGGGCAGCTGGGGTCGAACCAGAACGCGGCCGTGGTGACCGGCGTGACTGATTCGTGATCCGTGGTGGTGGTCGAGACCACCTGTGGTGAAACGCTCTGCGTGGACACAAGCCGCTCCTGATCATCCGACGAGATGGGCCCGGCACTCTCCTGTGTCCGACTCAACCATCGCAAGCAGCTGACTGTTTCCCGGACCGAGCCAGGTAGCCGGCCACCCGGTTGACCACGGCGACGAACGGCACAGCGGCAATCGCTCCCGGGATACCGGCCAGCACACCACCGGCGGACAGCGAGATGACGATCGCCAGTGGATGCAGACGCACGGCCCGCCGCATCACCAGCGGCTGCAGCAGGTGGCCCTCGACCTGCTGAACGCCGACCGCGACCGCCAGAATGACCAGGGCGGGCACCCAACCGTTGGAGACGAGCGTGACCAGCACCGCCGCCCCGCCGGCCACGGCAGCTCCGACGATCGGGATAAACCCGCCCAGAAACGTCAGCAGAGCCAGGGGTGCCACGAGGGGAACCCCGACCACCAACAACCCGATCGTGAGACCGGCGGCGTCCACGAGCGCTACGACCATGGTGCCGCGGACGTATCCGGTCAGTGTCGACCATGCCTCCCGGCCCGCGCCGCGCACCCGTGCCTCACTGTCAGGTGGGAAGCGGGTGACGATCCAGCCCCAGATCCGGTCACCGTCGTGGACGAAGAAGAACGTCGAGAACAGCATGAGCAGAAGGCCCGTGAGCACCTCGGCGGCAACGGTGGCGCCGGAGAGCACGCCGGAGGCAAGGCGGCCCCGGTTGTTCGCCAGCGTCTGGGTGATGGTGTTGGTGAGATCGTCCAACTGCTTCTGCGACAGGTGCAGCGGTCCGTCCTGCAGGTAGTCACGGACCTGTTCCACACCATTGCCGACCTGATCAGCCAGGCTCGGAAACTCGTTGGCCGCATTGAAGCCGACACCCACGCCCACGCCCACCACAATGATCAGGAAACCGACGACGGTCAGGAAGGAGGAGGCCAGTCTCGGCACCGAGTGTCGGCGCAGGGCCAACGCAACCGGGCGGATCAACGCGCTGATGAGCAGACCGGCGATCACCGGAATCACCACGATGCGGATCCGGCCGACGGCCATCAGGATGACGTAGATCGCCGCACCGATGATGAGAAGGCGCCAGGACCAGCCGGCGGCCACCCGCAAAGCCGCGGGCACCTGCGGTTCGACCCGGTCCGTGGGCGCCGGGGCCGTGGGCGCCGGGGCCGTGGGCGCCGGGGCCGTGGGCGCCGGGGCCGTGGGCGTCACAGGGGCGGGCGTCTGCTCCGCCCCAGCAGACGGTCCGGGTGGCCCGGGCGGACCGGGCGGACCGGGCGGAGCCGTGTCCCTCGGCCGGGAAGGACGCCCAAAACCGGTCACACGCCTCACCGATGTTCTCCCTCACCGTCACGGCGCCTGCCGTGCTTGAGCCGGCCATGCCGCCCGAACGTTTCAAACCCGCATCAAACCCGACCACGGGCGCACCGGGTAGCTGTTTGTCCGTACCGGCCACAGATCGCCACCGACCACAGATCCGTACCAGCCACAGATCGCTACCGGGTATGCCCGATGGAGCGGACGTGCCGGGTGCCTGGAGCGTGGGAGACTGTGGGATCCGCGCCGTTGTGCCGCCCAAGCCGCCGGACCCGGACGTCCGCCACCCTCGCCCCGGTGCGGGACGCTCATCCGACCTGCCGAAAGGACCTGCGTGTCAGCCAACAACCTCACCCGCGACGAGGCGCGTGAGCGCGCCCGGCTGCTCAACGTGTCTTCCTACGAGGTGAACCTCGATCTGACGGTCGGCGACGTCACGTTCGCCGCCCGGACGACGGTGCGCTTCACCTGTGCCGAGCCGGGCGCTTCCACCTTTATCGAGCTGATCGCCCCGACCGTCCGCTCGGTGACCCTCAACGGCCGGAGCCTGGACCCGGCCGAGGTGTACGAGGCGAGCCGGATCGCGCTTTCGGATCTGGCGGAGGTCAACGAGCTGGAGGTGGTGGCCGACTGCGCCTACTCGAAGACCGGCGAAGGCCTGCACCGTTTTGTCGACCCCGTCGACAGCGCCGTCTACCTGTACACCCAGTTCGAGACCTACGACGCCCACCGGATGTACGCCTGTTTCGACCAGCCGGACCTGAAGGCGGTCTTCCATCTGTCGGTGGTCGCCCCGGCCGGCTGGACGTGCATCTCCAACGGACGCCGGCTGGAGTCCACCGACGCGGAATCGCAGCGGACCTTCTGGCTCTTCGATGCCACACCGGTCATCTCGACCTACATCACCGCGCTGGTCGCCGGCCCCTATCACGAGGTCCGTGACCACCACGACGGAATCGACCTGGGCCTGTACTGCCGGCAGTCGCTGGCCGAGTTCCTCGACCCGGACGAGCTCCTCACGATCACCAAGGCCGGCTTCGACTTCTATCACCGGGTGTTCGACTACCGGTACCCGTTCGATAAATATGATCAGCTCTTCGTCCCCGAGTTCAACGCGGGTGCGATGGAGAACGCCGGTTGCGTGACGTTCCTGGAGGACTACGTCTTCCGCGCAAAGGTCACCGAGGCCCGCCGGGAGCGGCGAGCCGAGACGATCCTGCACGAGATGGCCCACATGTGGTTCGGCGACCTCGTGACGATGCGCTGGTGGGACGACCTGTGGCTGAACGAGTCGTTCGCGACGTTCATGTCGGTGCTCGCCCAGGTCGCCGCGACCCGGTTCACCAACGGTTGGACGACGTTCGCCAACGCCGAGAAGGGCTGGGCCTACCGGCAGGACCAGCTGTCCTCCACCCATCCCATCGTCGCCGACGCGCCCGACATGGACGCGGTACGCACGAACTTCGACGGGATCACCTACGCCAAGGGCGCCTCCGTCCTCAAGCAGCTGGTGGCGTGGGTCGGCCAGGAGGAGTTCCTGGCCGGGCTGCGGTCGTACTTCCGCCGGTACGAGTACGCCAACACCTCGCTGCGGGATCTGCTGGACGAGCTGGAGAACGCAAGCGGCCGGGACCTCTCCGTGTGGTCGGCGGACTGGCTGGAGACCACCGGAGCCAACACCCTGCGTGCCCGTTTCGAAACCGACTCGTCCGGCCTGTTCACCTCCTTCGACCTGGTGCAGGAACCGGCGTCGTCACCGTCCACGGCGAGCCGGACGCTGCGGCCGCATCGGCTGGCGATCGGCCTGTACGACCGTGCCTCCGACGGGTCGCTGCTGCGCCGCGAGCGCATCGAACTGGACGTCGTCGGCGCGCTGACCGAGATCCCGAAGCTCGTCGGCGCCCGCCGGCCCGACCTGATTCTGATCAACGACGACGACCTCACCTACGCCAAGATCCGCCTGGATGACCGGTCCCTGGCGACGCTGATCGACTCGATCGGCGCGATCCGCGACTCGCTCCCACGGACGCTGTGCTGGGCGGCGGCCTGGGACATGACGCGCGACGCCGAACTCGCCGCGCGGGACTACGTCGCCCTCGTGCTCTCCGGTGTGGACACCGAGGACGACATCGGCGTGGTGCAGTCGCTGCTGGCCAAGGCACAACTCACGATCGACACCTACGGGGATCCGGCAAACCGGTCGGGCGCGTTGCGGGCGCTGTCCGCGCGGGCCGAGGAGCTGCTGGCCACGGCCGAGCCCGGCAGCGACCTCCAACTGGTCTACGCGACCACCGTCGCCCACGCCGAAGAACCCGACCAGGTCGCACGCGTCCGCGCCGTCTTCGAGGGCGCCGAGGTCATCGACGGGCTCGCCCTCGACACCGAGCTGCGCTGGACCCTGCTCATCCAGCTGGTTGCACGCGGCGTGTACGGAGTCACCGAGATCGAGGCCGAGCTCGCCCGCGACCCCACCGCGACCGGCGAGAAGCGGGCCGCCACCGCCCGCTCGGCCCGGCCCACCGCCGAGGCGAAGGCCGTCGCGTGGGCCGCGGCGATGGAGTCCGACAAACTGTCGAACCATCTGCTGGTGGCGACCATAGGCGGCTTCTGGATGCCCGGCCAGGACGAGCTGACCCGGCCGTACGTGGACCGCTACTTCGCCGAGATCGGTCGGATCTGGCGGACCCGGACCTTCGACACCGCCCAGACGATCACGCAGATGCTCTTCCCGGCTGCGATCATCGAACCGGAGACGGTCGAGGCGGTGGACGCCTACCTCGCCGATCAGGAACCGGTACCCGCGCTGCGCCGGGCGCTGGTCGAGGGCCGCGACGGGCTGGTGCGCGCGCTGCGCGCCCGCGCCAAGGACGTCGAGGCCGCCGCGGCTGCCGCCGGCTCCTGACCACACCGGCTCCTGACCACACCGGCAGCGGATCCCGCTGGCCCGCGGTCGTCATCACGATCGCGGGCCAGCCCTGCCATCCAGGTCGGATCAACGACCCGGGGGTCTCGGCCGCCGACGCTTCCATCATCCAACCGAACTGGGAACTTGACCTCGCTCCGATCCAGGCGGATGCTGAAGCAGCCTCGGGATACACGCCCCGACGGAAGTGGAGCCCCGACCCTCCGGATGGTGGGTGCGGGGCTTCTGCGCGTTCAGATCCGATGCAGGACGACCGGTCCGAGAAGCCTCAGGTACTCGGGCCGCTCACGGGCCTCAGCCTGGAAGACCGCCGACGCCGAAGTCCGTTACGCGCCGTGGTAGAGGCGGTCGAGGTCGACGAGGACCACGCGGGGGTCGGCCGTGGCGCGGGCGCGCAGATCGTCGCTGAACCCGGCTGCCGAGAAGAACAGCAGCCTGGCCCCCTCCGTGTCGAGATCGCGGGTGGCCGCAATCAGTTCCCGGGCCTGTTCCAGCCGATTCAGGTGCTCGGTGCCAGCGGAGCGAGCGCGCCGACATGCTCCGACAGGTGCGCACCGAAGCGCCGGAGTGACTCGGCCGCGGTCGCCTCGGTCGCCTCGGTCGCCTCGGTCGCCTGAAAGTAGAGCCCGCCGGTCTGTTCGCAGACCGCCTCCAGCAGGAAGGACTTGCCCTGCCGGCGGCGGCCGGTGACCACGCCGAGCGTGGCGCCGGGCGTGGCGTCGGTGGCGAACCTCGACAGGCTCGCCCATTCGGCCTCGCGGTCGAACATGTCATCGGGCCGCCGCACGCCGCTCCCATTGATCATCCCTGGCATGCTGGGGCCAGGCTAGTGGAACCATACTTATATGAAGTGTGTTTCCACTAGCGTCTGGGAACCGCGGCCTCCGGCGATGCACGCACCCCAGCCCCGCTCCTCTACAGGCGGGCGCTCTTAACGATGTGAATCTGATGCTCCTGCCACAACACCAGATTCACATCGTTCCCACAGAGCGTCCGGGAGCCGGCCTACGGCTCTGGCTGTGGATGCGGAGTGCCGGCGTGCTGGGAATCCGCTGCCGGCGGACCGGCCACGTCCGCCAACTGGTACAACCCGTTGACGATCCCCCCGACGAGGTCGCCGAGGGTGAAGCTGGAGATCATCGTCAGGACGGCGAGCCCGGCGGCCTGGTCGGAGATGCGACCCTTGGCCGCGTGCGTCGTCACGATGCGGGCAAACCGCTGGCCGGGCGACACCAGGAGCAGAACGGCGGGGTCCCGCGTCGTGTCCACCAGGTTGGCCAACGCCTGCTCAGCGAACAGGTCGGCGTTACAGTCGACCGCACCTACCCGAACGGTGAAGCGAATACCGGTCTGGGCCTCCGCCGCCGCTCGGGCGCCTTCAAGTCGATCAAGCTGGTCGTGAGTGAACGCATCACCACGTGCCACTGGCGCCACCCGAGCCCGGTACCGCCGCATGGGGACGCTCGTCGTCTGCGACCGCGGGCGGCTCGCCGATCCAGATCTCGTCGTGCTGCCACGGGCGTCCCGGGCGATAACGGGACGGGCCGCTCCCCCGGCTCGACAGGAAGGTCAGGACGACCGCGATGAGAAAGCCGGCCCCGATCGTCCCGCCGTAGACGAGCCATGTCTCAAGCGGCGTGAGCGGGTCGGGGCTGTAACTGTCTCCGATGTCCTGCGCCAGGGCGGCACCGGCAAACGCCGGAATCGCAAGGACGGCCAGTGCCGCTACGGTGAGTGCACGGCGAGTGAAGTGCCGTGGACGTCGACGAGTCACGTTCCGAAGGTTACCGGGTGATTGGCCCGAGGTCGTCTGGGAGGGCCGCCTGTCACTGTGGCGCAGGCCCCTACCGCCTCGGAAGGCGGGCCCGTGCCCCCCCTTTCACCCGCCGTCGAGTCACCCGCCGTCGAGTCACCCGCCGTCGACCTGATCGCGGACGCAGGCGAGCAGCCGCGCAAGCCGCTGTACCTGTGGGTCCACCCGTAGCCGCTCGACGGTCACGGGCCGGCCGTCGGCGTCGGTGACCGCAAGCCGCCAGTTCGGGTAGGAGTCCACGGTGCCGGGTAGGTTCGGCTGGCGCAGGTCACCGACGGCATCGCCGGGTGCCGCGAGCACGATTCGTGACGGTGATCGGGCCAGGAGACCGTGCAGGGCAAAAGCCACTTCGCGGGTCGCGGCAAGACCCAGAGCAGGCATGGGGCTCTCGGAGGCATCGGAACTACCCGAGCCACCCGAGCCACCGGCCGCACCGGATCCGGATGCCGGGGGGGCAGCCTGGTCGAGCGTGGCGAGGTCGACGGCGAGCAGCCCTTCACGGCGCAGCAGCGCGATCAGCGCGTCCCGTTCCCGCTGCCAGGCGACGAGTTCAGCCTCCACCGACTGCCGCAGGAGGCCGCGGCGGGCACGCACCCGGACATGCTCGCCGGTCAGGTAGCCGGCAACGGTAGGAAGATCATGTGTGGTGACACTCGCCATCGCCGGTTCCCGCCACCTGCGCGGCACAACCGGATCGCCGTGCGCGTCACGTTCGAACCATGCGACGGTCGACCCGAGCACTCCGGCCCGGGCCAGTGTCGCCGCCACCGACGGTTGGACCGTGCCCAGGTCCTCACCGACGACGAGCGCGCCGGCCCGGGTCGCCTCGAGGGCGAGGAGCCCCAGCATGGCATCGGCGTCGTAGCGGACGTACGTACCGGCCGAGGCCGGGTTGCCGGCCGGGATCCACCACAGCCGGAAGAGTCCCAGGATGTGGTCGACCCGCAGGCCACCACCCCGGCGGAGCACGGCGGCAACCATCTGCCGGAACGGCGCGTAGCCGGCCTCGGCCAACCGGTCGGGCCGCCACGGCGGCAGCGCCCAGTCCTGACCCTGTTGGCTGAAACCATCGGGCGGTGCGCCGATGGACGCGCCGGTCGCGAAGACGTCCTGGCAGGCCCAGGCATCCGCGCCACCGGGATCAACGCCGACCGCAAGATCATGAACGATACCGACAGTCATACCGCTATCACGGGCGGCCGCCTGTGCGGCCATGAGCTGGGCATCGCAGCATCGTTGCAACCAGCGGTGGAACGCGATCCGGGTACGCAGTTCAACCCGCGCGGCAGCTACCGCGGGCCCATGGGGATCATGTAGCTCCGCGGGCCACCGCCGCCAGTCCCGACCGTGGCGTTCGGCAAGTGCGCACCAGGTGGCGAAGTCGGTGAGGCCCTCCTCGCCGGCCCGATCGTCGCCGGCCCGATCGTCGCCCGCCGGTGCGGCCGGCTCGACCGTGGCGGTGAACAGGAGCTCCAACGCGGCGCTCTTGGCCCGCCACACCCCGTCCCGGTCAAGCAGGTCGGGATCGCCCCCCGCGCGGGCCGCGGCGGCGAGCTGATCGATCCGCGCCCGGGTGGCGGCGTCCACCTGCGCGTATTCAGGGAGGTCCTCAGGACGCAGATACAGCGCCGAGGCGAACCGCCGACTGGCCGGGTAGTACGGGGACGGCTCGACCGGAACCGTCGGCGCGACCGCGTGCACCGGGTTGACCAGCAGGACGTCAGCGCGCCGACCGTCGGCCGACCCGGACCACGCGGCGATCGCGGCAAGGTCGGCGTAGTCGCCCATCCCCCAGGACGCCGCCGACTGCAACGCGTACAGCTGGATCATCCATCCCCAGGTACGGGCACAGGTCACACCCGCTGGAGCGGGCAGCGTGTCCGGCACGACGACGACCTTTGCCGTGATCGAGGCCACACCGGCTGTGACCCGCAACTCATGATCACCAAGCGGCAGGCCGGCGGGCAGGTTCAGCGGGATACCGAGCAGGTCCAGACCGTCGACCGTGCGACGTTCGACGGTCTCGCCCCAGTCCGTCAGCTGGCGGCTCCCACCACCTTCGAACGCGAGCTCGGCGGTGCGGACGGGGCCGGGCGGCACCCGCAGGACCACCGGCGTGACCGCGGACCTCCGCACCACGACGCAGGCCGGCAGCGCACGTCGCCACGGCGCGTCACGCGCCTGCGCAAGAGCCGCAACCGGATGTGCGACGTCGACATCGAGCAGGCCGAGCACGGTCCGCACGACGTCCGCCGCGACGGGCACGTCCCGGCCGTCCGCGTCGACGTAACGGGTGGCGACGCCATGCGCGTCCGCCAGTGCGGCCAGGATTTCACCAGGGCCGGCGGCCGGACCGCCAACCTCGAGGCCGGATTCACGACCGGCGTTGTCAGAGAGCACGACCGGATCCTCTCGCCCGCCAGGATCGGCGGTAGGCAGGCCGGGTGGACGACGATGCCGGTGACGATGCCGGTGACGAGGTCTCCTCCCACCGGTGGGGGATGCGATCAGGCTCCTGCTCCAGGGTCGCGCCCGGCCAGACATCCGGCGGCACACCTGAGGAGGACGGCGACGGCACGTCCCGGGGAACCGGGAGCGACAGGCGCAACAGTGCCCCACCGCCCGGGGCCGCCTCAGCGCGTACCTGGCCGCCGTGCACGGCCGCGGCATCGGCCACGATGGCCAGGCCGAGCCCGGATCCGGGTAGCCCACGCGCGGACGTCGCCCGATAAAACCGGTCGAAGACCCGGGAGCGGTCCGCCGGCGCGATCCCCGGGCCCTCGTCGGTGACGACAACCTCGCCGGGACCGACCAGCACGTGCACCTCGCCCTGGTCCGGGGAGAACTTCACCGCGTTGTCCAGCAGGTTGGTCACCGCCCGTTCCAACATATGCGGACGTCCGTCCACCGGCGACGCAACGGCGCTCACCACGATCTGGACGTCCTTGACCTTGGCGCGCCTACGCACCCGGTCGGCCGCATCATGGACGATCTCGGTCAGGTCGACGCGCTCGACATCCTCGGTGGGCGCCTCGTCGCGGGCAAGTTCGACGAGTTCGCTGACCAGGCCGCTCAGTTCGCGGATCTGGGCGTCCACGTCGCGCAGCAGCGCGTCCCGATCGTCCGCGGGCAACGCGCGATCCGGGTTGGCCTCGGCCCGCAGCAACAGTTCGATATTGGTCCGCAGGCTGGTGAGTGGGGTGCGAAGCTCGTGGCTGGCATCGTCGACAAGCTCACGCTGCCGCGCACGGGAGGCCTCCAGCGCCCGCAGCATGCTGTTGAGGCTGTTGGCCATCCGAGCAATTTCGTCGCTACCCGTCACGGGGATCAACGCGGACAGGTCCTGCGTGCGGGCGACCTCCTCGGCGGCGGCGGCGGCGGCGTCCACCGGTTTGAGAGATGCCCGCGCGATCAGCAGGCCGAGCAGCACCGACCCGGCTACCCCCGCCACCCCCACGCCGAGCAGGATCAGGCCGAGGGCACGCAGGGTCTGGTCGACGTCGGACATGTCCCGCGCCAGCTGCAGCGCAGCCGGACCGACGCCGGGAAAGTCCATGGGGACGGTCGCCATTCGATACCGGCCGCCATCAATCGTGACAGTGCGCAGTTGATGACTGACCAGCAGCCGGGCCACCGCGACGTCGGTGGCGTCCGCCGGCAGTCTGGCCGCCTGGACGGACAGCGGAATCGCGATGCCGTCGGCGGATACAGCCTGCGCGAGCAGGCCGAAGCTGTTGAACCGGAACCGCTGCTCACCCGGCCATCCGTCCCGTATGAACGAGTGAGTCGCCGCGTCGGCCTGTTCGATCAGTTGCTGGTCGATGGACCGGCCGAGCACGATGCTGGTCGCGCCGAGTGCCACGCCCGCCACGACGGCCACCGCCGCGGTCACCGCGAGGCCGATGAGCAGCGCCATCCGGTTACGCAGCGACAGATGAGCGAGTGACAAACGGTGATGGCGAGGCCGCGCGCTCATCCGGGGGCTCTCATAACGGGACCTGCACCCGCCCGTGCTCCGATATGTGGTCCGACCCGTACACATCGCCTTCGACGATCACATAGGCCACGGTCGGGCTGGTCACGATGCCGCGTCCCGCAGGACATAACCCACCCCGCGAACCGTGTGCAGCACGCGCGACTCGCCGCCGGCCTCCAGTTTGCGGCGCAGGTAACTGACGAACACTTCGAGCGAGTTCGACGACGGTCCGAAGTCGTACCCCCAGACCCTCTCCATGATCGTGGAACGGGACAGGACCTGACGCTGGTGGACGAGAAACAGCTCCAGCAGATCGAACTCGGTCTTGGTGAGCGTCAGTTCCCGCTCCGCACGGGTCACCTGCCGGCTGCCCGGATCGAGACGGACGTCCGCGAAGAGCAGCGCCGGGGGCACGCCGAAGGATGCCGTCGACGGATCCGCTCCCGCCGCGGCCGCGCCAGCCGAGGCCGCGGCCCGGGCGGACAGCGATGCCCGGCGGGTCAGCGCGCGCAGCCGGGCGAACAGTTCCTCGAGTGCGAACGGTTTGACCAGATAGTCATCAGCCCCCACGTCCAGGCCGCTGACCCGGTCAGCCAGTCCATCACGGGCAGTGAGCATCAGTACCGGCAGGTCATCGCCACGGCCACGGAGCCGGCGACACGTTTCCAGGCCGTCCACCCGGGGCATCATCACGTCCAGCACGACGATGTCCGGGCGGTCACGAGTAACTGCGTCCAGCGCCTCGGCACCGTCGCGGGCCGAGCTGACCTCGTAGCCTTCGAACCGCAGCGACCGCTCTAGAGACTCCCGGACCGCCGGCTCATCATCAACCACCAGTACGCGCACACCCCACAGTCTGCCCTCCGAGTCAGGCTCCACGAGCCCTCCGGACGGCATCTCAGCATCGCCTACCGAGATCCTTATGCACCGTTCAGTTAGCGGGCTCGTGGGCTAGCGGGCTCGTGGGCTAGCGGGCTCGTGGGCTAGTGGGTTACCGACGCCGGGCCGGTGGATCGACCCACCGGCGACCGAGCGGGTCCGTCGAGCTCGGGGAGCGGGCCACTGTCGATCACAGTGGTGGAACCCTGGCCGGCGGGATCCTCCTCGTCATCGCGATCCCGCAGTGTCGCGTCATCATCACCATTGTCGATCATGACAACCTCGCTGCGCTGGACGCTGCCGAGCTCGATCCCCTCGACGTCCAGCGCCGCCCGGACGCGCTCGCGCAGTGCCCGTGCGACATCCCACTGCTTGAGCGGCTGGGTCTTGGCGACCACCCGCAACGCGTAGCCGTCCGCGGTCATCGATTCCATCCCCCATACTTCGGGTTCGGCGATGATCAGGGAGGCGAACGCCGGCTCCGCCCAGAGCTTGTCCGCGGTCGTCTTGAGAATCCGCTTGGCCCTGGCCACGTCGGTGTCGTAGTCCAGCGGGACGTCGAGCACCATGCGTGCCCATTGCTGACCCTTGTTCCCCACCCGCGCGATCTCGCCGTTGCGGACATACCAGACCGTACCCTCGATGTCCCGCAGTCGCGTGACTCGTAGGCTGACCGCCTCGACGCTCCCGCTGACCGGTCCGACATCGATGACGTCGCCCACACCGTACTGGTCCTCAAGGAGCATGAAGACGCCGGACAGGAAGTCCCGGACGAGATTCTGCGCGCCGAAGCCGACGGCCACGCCGACCACTCCGGCGCTGGCGACGATGGGCGCGAGGTTGATGGCCAGTTCGCCGAGAACGGTCACGAACGCGATCCCGAACACCATCACCGAGGTGATACTGCGCAACAGGGACCCGACCGTCTCGGCGCGCTGGCGGCGTCGTTCCAGCAGGACGGTCGGATCACCGAAGGCGCCGAGAAGGATCGCGCGCCCGGACCGGAACAGCCCGCTGGGCCCACCGTTGGCGGCCCGCCGGGTGGTCCGGATGATGAAGCGGTGCAGCATCGTCCGGACGAGAAAGGCGATCATCAAGATCAGTAAAATTTTCAGCGGTGTCCCGAGAAAGACATTGGCACCGCCGGCGAGGTACTCACTGTGGGTCAGATCGAAAACCGTCCGGCACAGGACGCCGGGCTTTTGGCCACATGCGTTCTGGACCGCACCAATGATCTGGTCGAGACTGGGAGTGATCGGGAGGTCGGTCGGGCTCGGGGTCGGGGTCGGCACGGCGGCTGCGGGCGAGCTCGACGCCTCGACCACCTGGCTCAGTAACGACCCGAACGGCTGGGCAAACACGGACACGGAGTCGGCCACGGCCGGATTCAGCTCCTCACAGGCAATCGATCTTCTTAGAGCGACCGGCAATAGGGACGCGGCGTCGCGGGGCCGGGGCACGCACCTCGCCACGTTGTCGTCGGTCGCCACCCAACACCAGGGTGACTCCCTCCTCCGCCTCGCGATCTACGCACCCCAACCACGCTCCTTGATCCACGCCCCTATTGCCGGGCGCTCGTAACCGTCGGATGGTGCGACGCTCGCGGGCACCACGCGGTGCCCAGTCTTACCGATGGGCCGCAGCCGCGGAGCGATGGGTTGATGCCAGGGAATGACGTATAGTCAACGAACAGGCGCGTAAAGTGGCTCGGACGTGAGCAAAGTTGCACAGTGTGTCAACGATTACCCGACGACAATCGCAAACCCGCTCGCATTCGAGCTCTGAAGGCGGTTGACTGTCTCAGTGTCACCGGTGGCGAGCTTGTGACGGCCGCCACCCGGTAGGGCGAGGAGGTCGGCGCGTGACAGAAGCGCTGGTTCTCAATGCCACGTATGAACCGTTATGCGTGGTCTCACAGAGGCGTGCGCTGGTGCTCGTGCTCACCGAGAAGGCAGTCATGGTCGAGGCCGGAGATCGGGTTCTCCACTCGGCGACATATGCGGTCGAGGTACCCGTGGTGGTGCGGTTGGCCCGATTCGTCCGGGTGCCGTACCGATCCCAGGTGCCACTCACCCGCAAGGGAGTGCTGGCGCGCGACCATCACCGCTGCGTCTACTGCGGTGCGCCGGCGACGTCGCTGGATCACGTCATCCCCCGCTCCCGCGGGGGCGCGCATGTATGGGAGAACGTGGTGGCGGCCTGCGGCCGCTGCAATCATCTGAAAGCAGACCGGGCTGTAGCCGATCTTGGCTGGCGGCTTCGCACGGCTCCCAGAGCGCCGAGCGGAGCCGCTTGGCGCATTCTGGGCAGCCGGCGGATGGACCCGCGTTGGTCGCGCTATCTCAGCTCGGACGGTGACGAAGCCGCATCCGCCTGACCCCGGAGGCGTCGCCCGCCCGCCTGGGGTCCGCCTGCCCACGATCCATCGGCGCCGGCCGGAAGGGTCAGGTGGTCATCACCAACAGGGCGGTGTCGTCGTCGGTCTGCACGGCCAGCCCGGATGCGGTCAGGCAGCGCCGCAGCAGCACCCGGGCCGAGACAGGCTGCGACACCGCCGGCGCCGGACCCGCCGGACCCGCCGGCGCCACGTCGTCCGTCGCGCTGGCGAGACCGCGACGCAGCCGGTCCATGCCGTCCTGGAGCGGGTGCCGTCGGGACTCGACCAGGCCGTCGGTGTAAAGAACGATTCCGGAGCCTGGTGGGAGCTCCAGCGAAGTCTCCGAGAACACGTCGATATCACCGACTCCCAGTGGCAGGCCCGGATCGAGCACCAGGTAGTCCGGCTCCTCGTCGGGCATGACCAGCAACGGCGGCAGATGACCGGCGTTCGACACGGTCGCCCGGCGGGTCCTGGGGTCGTAGACGACATACATGCAGGTAGCCAGGTGCAGCCCGGGAAGGGCGTCGACAACCCGGTCGAGCCGGGACAGCAGCTCGGCCGGCGCCCAGTCCTCCAGGGCATACGCCCGCAGCGCCGCCCGAAGCTGGCCCATCACCGCGGCCGCCTGCAGACCTCGTCCCATGACGTCACCGATCGCGATCCCCACCCGACCATCCGATAGCGGGATCACATCGTAGAGGTCGCCGCCGACCTCGGTCCCGGCCGTGCCGGGACGGTATTCCACCGCGATCTCCACCCCACGCAGGGCCGGCGGGTCCGCCGGCAACAGCGAACGCTGCAGGGTGAGCGCGCACTCCTGCTCGGCGCTGTAGCGCTGGGCGTTGTCAAGGGCGGCTGCCCCCCGGCGAGCCAGGTGCTCGGCGAGGCTGATCTCGACGGGTGTGTACGTGCCCGACTCGCGGATGAGCATGACCGCACCGAGTACCCGACCGCGGCCCGGCATCGGCACGGTGATCGACGGTCCCTTCAGGAGCTGGTGGTACAGGCTGTCGGCCCCAGCCCGGATCGACAGCCGCGCCGCAAGGTCGTCGGTCAGGTAGGGGGTGTACCAGGTCTGTCCGGTACGCAGCACCAGGCCGGGCGCGTAGTCGTTGTCCAGGCTGGGCTGCTCGGTGGCGACGGCGCCGCGCAGGACCTCCGCGACCCGGCCGTTGCGGTGCACGATCGCGCCGATGCCTATCTCGTCGCCGTCGCGGAGAAAGACCATGGCCCCGTCACCGAGCCGTGGTACCGCCAGCGATGCGATCATGTCGACGATCCGCTGCGGGACGAGGGAACCGGACAGCGCCAGACCCGCGTCGGACAGGAATCCGAGCTGCTCGAGCGCCGTCCGTTGCGCGACACGCTTGCGGGGACGAAGGACGTGCCCGCGACGTCGGCGCCGCCCATCCAGGACACGACGGATCCGAGCCAACGAGTCACACACGCTTTGCGAAATCGAACGATAACGTATAGTCACCAACTCCACGCGACGAAGTCTAGTTCGGTTAGCGGATATCACGCCTGACGACAGGGATCGGGACTTGGATGGAACCATGCACCTTTGGTGGCTCGACGCCGTCCTGTACGAGGTCTACATCCGCAGCTTCGCTGACTCCGGCGGCGACGGGATCGGGGATCTCGCAGGCATCGCCACCCGCCTGCCCTATCTGCGCGATCTGGGCGTGGACGGAATCTGGATCACACCATTCTACCGGTCACCCATGGCCGATCACGGCTATGACGTGGCCGACCACCGCGACGTCGACCCGTTGTTCGGTGATCTGGCCACCTTCGACGCGCTCCTGACCGACGCACACCGTCATGGCCTGAAGGTGCTCGTCGACCTCGTCCCGAACCACTCCAGCAACGCCCACCCGGCCTTTCGCGCGGCGCTCGCCGCCGGCGCAGGTGCCCCCGAGCGTGACCTCTACATCTTTCGGGACGGACGCGGCGAGAATGCGGCGCAGCCACCGAACAACTGGGTGTCGGTGTTCGGCGGACCTGCCTGGACCCAGGTGGCTGACGGCCAGTGGTACCTGCACCTGTTCGCACCGCAACAGCCCGACTGGAACTGGCGGCACCCCCAGGTGCGTGCCGACCATGACACCACCGTCCGTTTCTGGCTCGACCACGGCGTCGACGGCTTCCGCATCGACGTCACCCACGGCCTGGTCAAGAACGACCTGCTGCCGGACAACCCACCAGCGCCGGGCGAGACGATCACCTTCTTCCGGGAGCGGGCCGAGCCCCACGCCTGGGACCAGGACGGCGTCCACGAGATCTACCAGCGCTGGCGGGCGATCGTCGAGGACTACGACCGCCGCGACGGTAAGGCGCGGGCGCTGGTCGGGGAGACCTGGGTGGCCGACCCGCGACGGCTGGCCCGCTACGTCCGGCCCGACGAGCTGCACCTGACGTTCGCGTTCTCGCTGCTGGCCGCCCCGTGGTCGGCCACGGCCTGGCGTAGTGCGATCACCGAGGATCTGGCCGCGACCGCGGAGGTGGGCGCCCCCGCGACCTGGGTGCTGTCCAACCATGACGTGATCCGGCCAGCCAGCCGCTACGGCGACGGCGACGGCGACGGCGACGGCGACGGCGACGGCGCGATCGGCCTGCGCCGAGCCCGGGCGGCGCTGCTCACCCTGCTCGCCCTGCCCGGGCCGGTGTTCCTCTACCAGGGCGACGAGCTCGGCCTGCCCGAGGTGGACGTGCCGCCCGAAGCCCGCCAGGATCCCGTCTGGGAGCGGTCCGGCCGGAGTCGGCCCGGCCGGGACGGCGCCCGGGTGCCACTGCCGTGGTCGGAACACGCCCAGCCGTTCGGGTTCAGCGCCGCCGGCGTGACGCCCTGGCTGCCGCAGCCCGATGCCTGGGCCGACCTGACCGCCCAAGCGCAGGCGTCCGACCCGATGTCGACGCTGGTGCTGACCCGTGGCGCGCTGGCGCTGCGCCGCGCGCTTGCCTGCCTCGGAGGCGGCACGTTGCGCTGGCGGGACGACCTGGCACCCGGATGCCTCGCGTTCGACCGCCCAGAGGTCCCAGGCGCACCAGACCAGGCCGGTCTGACCTGCGTGATGTCGACCGCCGAGCGGGACACGACATGTGCGCTGCCCGGCCGCCTCATCCTGGCCAGCGGCCCGGTCGGCTATGACGGGGTCACGCTGACCCTTCCCCCGGACACCACCGCATGGCTCGCGCCGCGATGACCCGAACAGGTGCCGTTCCCCGGATCACCCCGACGGTCCGCGATCCGTCGCGCAGAATGGTCGGTGTGACTCAGCGACCGGCGATGGCCCGCCCGACCGATACCTTCTACGACGCGGTCGGCGGCGAGGAGACGTTTCACCGGCTGGTGGCCCACTTCTACGCAGGGGTCGCCGAAGACCCGTTGCTGCGGCCGCTCTACCCGGAGGAAGACCTCTCCGCCGCCCAGGAGCGGCTGCAGATGTTCCTCGTCCAGTACTGGGGCGGGCCCTCAACCTACAGCGAGCAGCGCGGTCACCCCCGACTGCGGCTGCGTCACGCACCGTTCGCGATCGGCCCGGCCCAGCGGGACGCCTGGCTCATCCGCATGCGTGCCGCCGTCGACGAGCTGAACCTGCCCCCCGAGCATGCGCAGCCGCTGTGGGACTACCTGACGATGGCGGCCAACTCACTGGTCAACCACCCCGAATGAGCCGGCGGCCCGGCCCGCTCTGTGGACGGGCCGCTCGCCCGCTCACAGGGCCGTTGCGGCCGTGCCGTTCAGCCGGGCCGGTGCGGGGGGCGAAATCCCGAGAGGAACGGGATGATCTCGATCACCAGATAGCCCGCCCGCACCAGTGGATCCGCCTCGGCAATGGCACGGGCCTCATCCAGCGACCCGGTCTGGAACAGCAGCACCGCCTGCAGCTGCGTGTCAGGTTCGTCCGACCCGCCATACAGCACGAGCGACCCCGCAGCCCGCAGCGACTCCAGATACTTCAGGTGCTCGGCATGCCGCCGGTCGTACCCGCCATCCGCACCGGACGCCGGATGCGGGCGTCCCTGCCTGAGAACGACCAGCTCATAACGGTTCAGCGCAGCCATGACGCTCCCCCACGGTCGAGTCCTATTCGCGGGTGAGCTTGCGGTAGGTCACCCGGTGCGGACGCGCTGCCTCGACGCCAAGGCGTTCGATCTTGTTGGCCTCGTAGTCCGCGAAGTTCCCCTCGAACCAGAACCAGCGCGCCGGGTCGGCCTCCGTACCCTCCCAGGCGAGGGTGTGGGTGGTGACACGGTCCAGGAACCACCGGTCGTGGGAGATCACAACCGCGCATCCCGGGAACTCTCCCAGCGCATCCTCCAGCGACCGCAGCGTCTCAACGTCAAGGTCGTTGGTGGGTTCGTCCAGCAGCAGGAGGTTGCCACCCCGCTTGAGGGTCAGCGCGAGGTTCAGCCGGTTCCGCTCACCGCCGGACAGGACTCCGACCGGCTTCTGCTGATCCGGCCCCTTGAAGCCGAACGCCGACACGTACGCCCGGCTCGGCAGATCGACTTTTCCTACGATGATGTGGTCGAGCCCGTCGGAGACGATCTCCCACACGTTCTTCTTCGGGTCGAGGCCCGCGCGGCTCTGGTCGACATAGGCGATGTCAACCGTCTCACCGATGGCCAGCTCGCCGGCGTCAGGTGCCGCCGCACCGGTCAGCATGGTGAACAAGGTGGTTTTCCCGACACCGTTCGGGCCGATCACGCCGACGATGCCGCCGCGTGGCAGGGAGAACGACAGGTCGTCGATGAGGACCCGGTCGCCGAAACCCTTACGGAGTTTCTTCGCCTCGATCACGACGCTACCCAGCCGCGGACCCGGTGGGATCTGGATCTCCTCGAAGTCGCGGGGACGCGCCTTGTCCGCCTCCGCGGCCAGCTCCTCATAGCGGGCGAGGCGGGCCTTGCTCTTGGCCTGGCGGGCCTTCGGGTTCGAACGCACCCACTCCAGCTCCTGCGCGAGGACGCGCTTGCGCTTTGCGTCCTTGCCACCTTCGACCTTGAGGCGGGCGGCCTTCGTCTCCAGGTACGTCGTGTAGTTGCCCTCGTAGGGGTAGGCGTGACCCCGGTCGAGCTCGAGGATCCAGCCGGCGACGTTGTCGAGGAAGTAGCGGTCGTGGGTGACCGCGAGTACCGCTCCGCCGTAGCGCGCCAGGTGCTGCTCCAGCCAGGCGACGCTCTCCGCGTCCAGGTGGTTGGTGGGCTCGTCCAGCAGCAGCAGGTCAGGAGCCTCCAGGAGGAGCTTGCACAGAGCGACGCGCCGGCGCTCCCCACCGGAGAGCCTGGTCACCTCGGCATCACCCGGCGGCAGCCGCAACGCGTCCATCGCCTGATCGAGTTGGCTGTCGAGCTCCCAGGCGTTCACCGTCTCGATCTTGTCGATAAGTGCCGCCTGCTCGGCCAGGAGCACGTCGAAGTCCGCGTCGGGCGCGGCCATCTTCTCGTTGATCTCCTCGTACCGCGCGAGGACCCCACGGATCTCCCGGACCCCGTCCTCCACGTTGCCGCGAACGTCCTTGTCCTCGTCCAGCCGGGGTTCCTGCGCGAGCATGCCGACGGTGAAACCGGGGCTCAACGTCGCGTCTCCGTTGCTGGGCTGGTCAAGACCGGCCATGATCTTCAGCAGCGACGACTTGCCCGAGCCGTTGGGACCGACGACACCGATCTTCGCGCCAGGCAGGAACGACAGGGTGACATCGTCGAGGACGACCTTTTCACCGTGGGCTTTGCGCACCTTGCGCATCTGGAAGACGTACTGCGCCATGCGGTCAACCTTATGAGTCGGGCAGCCTGATACGTCAGGCGGCGATACGGGTCAGGCGATACGGGTCAGGCGATACGGGTCAGGCGATACGGGTCAGGCTGGGATGCGGGTCAGGCTGCGATTGGGAACTCCTCGGGACGCTGATCGGCATGCACCCGGGAGCGACACACCAGGGTACGAGCCGACTCCCCGACCATGTCCCGTGAGTCTCTTTCCCGCGAATGCTCTGGGGACTACAGCCTCCGGGCGCGCGATCTGACGATCATTGCACGCCTTGTGGCCCGCTGGACATCAGGGGTCAACCAACGCTCAGCCGGATGGCTGGCGCGAGCCCCGACCCCACCGCCCCAACCTGGCCGTCCGGGG
>NZ_CAUVXI010000029.1:30856-36265 GCF_963555845.1 Protofrankia sp. Cas8
CGACAACGCTGACGCCGGTCCCGGTCCCGGTCCCGGCATCGACGCGGACCGGGAGATCCTGGCGGTCGAGAAACCGTTCACCGCCACCAGACGCCAGCGTGTAGAACAACGCCAATATCACCGAATGATCCATTTTCGCCAACACGCCTGCCGTGGGTACACCCACCGCAGGTACAGCACTGATCGTGGAAGCGGAACCGATGCCGGCCACGTCCACCCTGTCGGGGCTAATGGTGAGCGTAGCGGTCACCGGCCGGGCCGGGTCCAGGGAGTAGGACGCTCGACGTCCGTCAGAGATCACCTCCAACCGGGCCGCGCGAGCCCCGGCCGGAACCGATGCACGCACATCGACACCGATGCTCAGCCCGTCGACGACCCGCAGCCGTTCCAACCGCGCAGCCGACGGTGACTCAAGTGTCCGGTTGTATCCGTCGGGCAACCGAAGCAGGTACGGTGATCGATCCGGATGATCGGCGAGAACGGTGAAGTCGGCGCGGCCTCGTGATACCGCATACAACACCCGGCCGTCCATCGCGGGCGAGTTGGCCACCACCGACGTGGGGTGCATGAGGAACGCCGGGTCGGCCGACACGATGACCAGTACTCGCCCGGGTTGGGCTGTGATCATGTTTGTCAAATTGCGATCACGTCGGGTGAAGGACACGTTGGCCCCCACCGCGAAGACGAGCACAACGGTACTCAGCCCCAGACAGGCAGCAGCGGTGAGCCCGCCTGCCCATGGCCGCGCGACGGCGAGGTCGATCAGCCCCCGAGCTCCGAAAAAGACCAGTGGGATGAGTACGGGCATGAGGTAGAAAGGACCGACATAGCGGATGCCACCCCACAGTTCGGCCGCGTTCCAGGCTCCCCAGAACACGATGTACCCAAGAATCAGCAGAACTGCCCCGACCCCGACCGCGAGGGCCGGCCCGGACAGTCGACGGCGGACGACCGCCGCGACCGACAGTGCTGCCAGGAACACGCCACCGCACGCCCAGATACCGAGAAACCAGAGATGGTCACCGATGGAGACGAGCCCTTCAACCGGCCCGAAGCGGTGCGCAGGGTCGGTGGGAAACAGGCGGCGATCCCCGAAGCCCAGCTTGTCGTCGGGCTCAAGCAGCGCAAACGGCAGTGTGAACGGACTGCCCGTTGCCGCCGCATTGTAGCTGAGCAACGCGGCGACCGGGACGATCAGCCCTACCCCGACCCAACGCAGCAGCCACCACCGCTGTCCGCGGGCGCCCCGGTGCACGGCCCACACCGCAAGCGGGCCGAGCACCAGGGCCGTGTCGTACGGGCGCACCGCCATCGCCAACCCCAGCGCCAGCCCTGCCGTGACAAGCGGCGCCCCACGACCGGTTCGCAGCCCTCGCAGCAACCCGACAAGCACGCACTCATACAGCACAAGGACCGGCAGATAGGACAACATCATCGCGCTGTGCAGAATGACCAGCGGCGACAGTGCCAGCAGCCAGGCTGCGACCGCGGCGGCCCGCCGATCGCCCAGCAACTCGATTCCGGCGTGGTAGGTCGCCACAACCGCGGCGGCGGCGACAAAGGCGAGTCCCGCGACGGTCCCGCCGGTGAGCACGAGGCTCAACGCGAACAGCCCGGCAACCACCGGGGTGTACTTCAGGACGTAGTGGCCGTCGACGACCGCCGCCAGCCACGGTGCGTAGGACTGCGCCGGCGTCGACGCCGACGGAAACAGATGGCCGCCCGCCAGTGTCTGGGCCTGCAGCCGGTAGAGGGCCTCGTCGTTGTTGATCGACAGATACGGAAACAGATAGTGATTGATCAGGACAGCCGCAAGCGCGCTGAGCACGGCCGCGGCCGCCACTGTCCATCCGGGCCGAGACACCGCGGCCAGCCGTGACCGCAGTACCACCAACGGTCGGCGCCACGACGGTCGTGGGTCACCGAGCCGGTCGAGCACGGGCTCGGGCAACGGGTCGAGGCGGTCATCTGACCGGCTCCGGCTAGAGGGCCAAAGGCGATGCGATCGTGGTTCTGGCGCATCGCCGGGTGCCGTGGGCCCGTCCACGCGCCCACGCGGTACCCGGATGGGCGTCGGTATATCGGCACCCCGCGCGCTGGTCACGGACTGACGCTACCCACAGGTCCGGGTGGGACCGGGCATCCACCCGTCTCATGACCGTTTCGCAACCGGGCGGCGCCTGTGCCGACAGCCACCCGCAAGCCGCCGACTACCGTGCCATCACACCGTCGCCGGACGCTGGGCCGGGACGCCGGGGGGGCGGCGCTCAGACCCCGGCGCCCCTGGTAGATCGCCTGGTATCGACTCGCCGAGCAGCTCGTCCGCGCCTGCATGGGTGAAACCCCCGTCACGGTACCCGGAGCCGGTTCCGACGCCGGTCTGGCCATTGTGCACACCGGTCATGCCATTGCCGGCGAGGGGCTCGGAGCCCACCGCACTTCCTTCGCCTTCGGTGGCGTCCACGACCTCCACCGCGCCCATGGCGTCCGTGACCTCCATAGCCTCGTCTGCCTCCGTAGCCTCGGCTGCCTCCGTAACCTCGGTGACGTCCATGACCTCCGTGGCTTCCCGGTTCGAGCGGACCACCCGCCGGACCTTGGCCGACTGGCGGGTCAGGTCGACAGCGACCGCATCGGCATCCACTTCGTAGACGACCCGGCGGCCTCCGTCCTGGGTCTCGAAGGACCTCTGCCGCAGCCGCCCGACCACGAGCGTCCTGTCGCCCTTGTGCAGCGACGCTCCGACGTTCTCCGCCAGGTGCCGCCAGCAGGTGACGGTCACGAATACGGTGTGGCCATCCACCCAGCGGTTCTGCGAACGGTCGAACCGGCGCGACGTGCTGGCCATGCGCAGGGAGCAGACGAAGTTCCCGTTCGCCGTGCATCGCACGTCAGGGTCATCGACGAGGTTGCCGAGCAGCGTGACCGATGCTTCGATCATGGTTCCTCCCGGATCATGGATACTGGCCTGCTTCCGTGACGGACGGTCCCGAAGGGTCGCCGGCCCTGAGAAACCCGGCGAGACCGTCCGCTGTCTCGTCCCACGTCACACTGTGACCGTTGACGACCACTTCGACACGCCACCGAGGTCCGCTGTGGAAAGCCGCGCAGCTGTCCACAGCAGCGACACTGCGGGATGCACGATCAGTACAAAATATGCCATTCTGGACTTTTTGACCAAGCGTCACAAGGTCATCCGAGTATCGGGGCGTGGCGAGGCATGCGACCAGCTGACCGCGTCGGATTGGCACCGGGGGACGGCGCGAGACCCGGTTCATCAGGCTCGGACATGCCGGCAGCTGGTTGACACGGGGCGCGAAATGATCGATTATTCCTCCGCTGGCCAGGTGCGAACCGCGCTGCGCGTTCATGCCAGGAGACCCGCACAATAGGCGGTAAGCGCCCGTAGCTCAGCGGATAGAGCAAGTGCCTTCTAAGCACTTGGTCGCAGGTTCGATCCCTGCCGGGCGCACTCAGTCTTGCCAGCAAAGATCGACATGTATTGTGACCTGCGCTTTAACTGGTCCCGCAAGGCCACGACGATCCGCTGGTACTGCCTGGCGCTGTTGAGGTTCTCGGCGAGGATGGCAACATGTCGATCAACGTCACCGGACACCTCGGCAAGTTGCTCCCGCAGGTCGCGGGCCGCGACCAGCTGGCCCCAGGACCCCGGCTCAGCGGCGGCTGAGCGCCGCGCCACCTCGGCGCTCAGCTCGGACAGACCCCTGGCGCCCAGCGCGGGCACGAACTCGGCCAGCCGGATCTCCGGCCAGCCCGGCCCGTCGAACGACAGCGCCGCCAACCAGCGCGCGAGCCCCGCCTGATCCGGCGGGGCATCCACACAGGCACGGGCGTACAGGCTCATCATGTGGCGCAGGTCCGTGCCGACGATCCCCGACGAGTCGTCCATGTACATCAGGGCGCTGGTCATCCGGTCCACCGCCTTGTGCAACGCCGGCACCACAGCACCCGCGTTCCCGTCCGCCAGCAACCGCTCACAACAATCAGCCAGCTCCAGCGCAGCCTGGGGATACTCACGCCGACCCGCGCGCGGATCACGACGCCGGTCCCGCCGCAACGCGTTCGCCAGTACCGTCAGGTCATCGCCCCTGGTCACCCGTTCATCCCACCAGACCGGGCACCCCGGGACGATGGCCGGCGACCGGAACACCACTGGTGGTAGGGCCGACCCCGGACGAGATTTCCCTTCAGAGTAGAGTTCCGAGCTTGTGGACCTGTCGGATCTCCTGGCCCGACCTGAGGGCAAGACCCTCGAGTTCAAGCGTGACCTGTCGTCACCTCGGGGTGTTCTGCGGAGTCTGGTCGCCTTCGCCAACACCGCTGGCGGTGTGCTGCTGAT
This sequence comes from Protofrankia sp. Cas8, assembly GCF_963555845.1. Classification (NCBI taxonomy): domain Bacteria; kingdom Bacillati; phylum Actinomycetota; class Actinomycetes; order Frankiales; family Frankiaceae; genus Protofrankia; species Protofrankia sp. Cas8. The sequence goes on from NZ_CAUVXI010000029.1 coordinate 35,217, forward strand.
CGGCGTCGAGGACGGCACACGCCACGTCCGGGGGGTGCCGGAACCTCTGGATCTCGAAGAACGACTGGCGAATCTGATCAGCGACGCGATCGCGCCCCGTATGGTTCCCGACATCGAGATCGCGCCGTGGCGCGGCACCCAGCTTGTCGCGGTGGAGGTCTACCCGAGCCCGTCCCGGCCGCATCATGTCAGCCAGGAGGGCCCGGAGAGCGGCGTCTACGTGCGGGTCGGTTCAACCAATCGACGGGCCGACTCCGACCTGGTCGAAGAACTGCGCCGCTACGCACGGGGCGAAGTCTACGACGAACAGGCAACGCCGGAACTGGGCTCGGACGCGATCGACTTCCCGGCGGCTGCCGAGGCGTTCAGCCAGCTCCGAAAGCTACGCCCCGCCGACCTGGAGACCCTCAGACTGGTGACGGCCCACCAAGGACGGCTCGTCCCGACCGTCGGCGGCCTGCTGCTGTTCGGCCGTGACCAGGACCGTGCCCGGCTTTTCCCCGATGCCTGGATCCAGGCCGGACAGTTCCTCGGCACCGACAAGTCCCAGATCGTCGACCAGGCAGAGATCCGATCCAACCTGGTACTCGCGGTGGAAGACGCGCTCGGGTTCGTGCGTAAGCACAGTCTGCACGGCATCGACATCGGCCCTGTCCTGCGAACAGACCGGTGGAACCTGCCTCCGGTCGCGGTCCGGGAAGCGGTCGTCAACGCGGTGGCACACGCCGACTACCGGCAGCGCGGCGCGCCCATCCGCATCGCGGTCTTCGACGACCGCCTCGAAGTGGAGAACCCCGGCCTGCTGCAGTTCGGACTGACGGTCGACGATATCCGTCGCGGAGTGTCCAAACTGCGCAACCGGGTCATCGGCCGGGTCTTCAATTCACTGGGGCTGATCGAGCAGTGGGGCAGCGGCATCCAACGAATGACCACCGCATGCCTGGACGCGGGACTTCCCCCGCCAGACCTCGAAGAGATCGGCACCCGGTTCCGCGTCACGCTGTGGACCCAGCGTGTCCAGCTGCCGACCCTGGACGCCAAGGACCGGG
>NZ_CAUVXI010000030.1:0-35203 GCF_963555845.1 Protofrankia sp. Cas8
GGGACTGGGGCACGCACCTCGCTTCGTTGTCGTCAGCCCAGGTAGAACACCGCTACCGCTGGCGGTCACGGTGGTCAGGTCGTCGTGCGGGCCGAGGCGGATGGCGTCCAGTGGCGCGGTCCAGGAGGTCCGGCCCGGCTCGAGGGCCATGATGAAGGAGTAGGGCCAGCCTGGGACCATCTGGGCGTTGCCTTTCCCTCGGCCGTAGGTGTGGCAGAACGCCCGTTGGTCGCTGGTCGGGGCGGACGGGCGCAGCTACGGACTGACGTCGACCCCCAGCATGATCCGGCGGAGATGTCGGAGGATTAGGGATTAGTTAGGCCCGCAGGAGGGTTACAGCGCGGCCCGTCGGTGTGGTGACCGTGTCGAACTGGGTGCGTTCGGTGATGTCCGCGGCGCCTGGGCGGCGGTCGAAGAGGATGAGGGTCCCAGCGTCGAGGCCGATACGGTCGAGGTAGCGGTCGAGCTGGGTCAGGCCCTGGCGCAGCGGGTTTGCCTTGCCCGGGTGCCAGACCTTGAGCTCGAGGGCCTCGCGCTGCCAGCGGCGTTTGCCGCCCTGATCCGTGTAGGGCCATTGCACGAGCAGGTCGATCCGCCCGGCGCCGACGCCGTACTCGCGTTCCACATAGCCGCCACCGTTGACGACGCGTTGGAGGAATCCCATGAGGACGAGCTGCGGGGCGACCTCGTGGTAGTGCTCGGTCGACGTGAGGACATCGCCGTGTTCGATCCAGAACTCGGCGAACTCCCGCAGCAGCATCTGGAAGTCGAAACGGCCGTCTGACCGGACGAAGCTGCGGGGGTCGGCGACGACGTTGGCCTCGACCTGTGAGGTCAGGACCCGGACGATGACTTCACGGTAGATCGGGTTGGCGATCCGCACCGGATTCTTTGGGGCGATCAGGCCGAGGTCGCGGGTGTAGGCGAGGTCGTCGTCATAGGGGTCGAGTTGGATGAGGTCGCCGGCCAGCAGCGGCTGCACGATCCGGCGGACACGGGGCTCGGCAAGCCGGGCCGCCAAGGAGTCCAGGTGGGTCGCCCGGGCAAGGATCAGTCGTTCCTTGGCCTGCTCCAGGTGGTCGATCGTGATCGGCGCCGAGGCCGGCACCGCCAGCTTCACGACGATCTCACGCGCGAGTGCGTTGACCAGCCACGGCTGACCGGCGGTCAGCTCGTAGGCCCGCGCCACCGCCGCTGGCGTGAACTCCTGCCCGATGTCCGCAGTGTGCTGGCCGTAGAGCTCGGCGACCTCATCCGGGGTGAAGTCCCCCAATCGTAGCGACTCCAGTTTGATGTTGAAAGGGCTGGACGTTCCCAACCGGGACGGGTCGCCACCCGCCGCGGCTTTGTAGTCGCGGACGTCGCGTAGACCGCACAGCGCGACCGACGCCGGGAACTGGCTGGGGCGACCACGGTAGCCGTTGCGCAACTGGCTTAGGACGCTGAGCAGACTCTGCCCCTGCAAGGCGTCGATCTCGTCGAAGAACAGCACCAGAGGCCGTGGGCAGGCCTGCGCCCACGCCCGCAGCGCCGTGCCCAACAGGGTCTCGTCCGGGGCGTCGGGCCATGGCTGCGGGCGCAGTTGCGGCGGCAGCGCGTCCTCGGCGGCCTCGCGGATCACCTGAAGAACGCCCCGCGCCGCGCGGCCGTAGTCGTCACGGGCCACCCGGCCGACCTCGCAGGAGAACAGCACGGCCGCGTACCGCCCCCGCGCGGTCAGCTCGTCCGCGAGCGCCTGTAGCGTCGTCGTCTTCCCCGTCTGCCGCGGCGCGTGCACGACGAAGTACCCCTCCTGGTCGACGAGACCGGGCACCTCCGGTAGCCGCGACAGCGCCGGGACCATGTAGTCGATCCCCGGGCGGCACGGACCAGCCGTCTGGAACCGGCGACTCACCGATCGTCACCTCCTCCATTCCCCCGAGATCGCTTCGCGATTCCGCGGGTCCCCGGGGCCACCAGCAGGGAAGTGCTCCGCCCACCACCCTACGCATCAGGCACTCGGAGATCGACGATCTCAGCCCGGGCCACCCAAGCGGCCGACCACGCTCACCGCCACCCACTGGCCAACGGCACCCTGGTCAAGCTGCCTGTCGCCGAGGACTCGGCGCTGCTGCCGTCGCTACTGTCAAGGCTCGAACCGAATGATCTTGCGGCCCTCACCCACCGCCTCGCCGGGTATGCCGTGAAGTCGCCGACGGGCTGCTCCTGTGCCTTCAAGTGGTACTCCGGCGGGTCTCCGCTGTCTGCCCGGGTACGATTCGGCGCCGTGCCCGTGTCTCGTAAGCGGAAGAAGAAGTCGCCGTCCGGTCGCCGTTCCTCGGGCCGGCCTGGGGTACCGATCCCCAACAGGGCAGCGCAGGCCAACCCGTTGCGGGAACTGTTCGAGTACCGTCGCCGGCTCGACGAGCACCGCACCGCGCTGGCCGCGGACTCCGCCGGACCAATGGTCGACACGTTGATCACGGCCGCTCCCGGCTGGTCCGACGACGAACTCGAAGATGACTTCTGCGTCCGCTTCGGCGCGGTGATGACCCAGTACGAGGGCGGTGCGCTGGAGGATGGTGTCAACCCGGACGACTTCGTTCGCGCCGTGCTGTCCGCGCTCGACGGGCGGCTGCACGAGCCCGAGGATTCCGGCAGTGACGTCGCGGCGGCGCAAAGGTTGCTGGCCGTCGTCGCCGGTGTGCTGCCGGAGCCGCTGAGTGTGTCCGCGCGGGATCTGGTCGCCGAGCACCTGGACGACGCCGCGGCACAGCGGGCCACCCGCGGGCGTGCCGTGACCAGCCCGGCCCAGTGGGCGCGGAACAGCTACAGCACCCGCTGGGCCGTGGTCGCACCCCTCACCTCAGCGGACGGCTCGCAGCGGTGGTACCTGTGGGACGTGGACGCCTGCGGATATGAGGTCGTCACCGTGCACAGCGGCTTCCACTCTTCCGCCGAGACTGCGCTGGCCGAATGGCAGCAGGCTGTCGGCCCCTCCGCCGCCGAGGCCACCCTGACCCCGGTGGACGACGCCGAGACGCTCGACGCGCTTCTGACCGGCGAGGTGGAAGGCATTCGGCCTGGCGGAGAAGACCAGGCTCAGTACGCGGAGTTCCTGCGCAGCCGCCGGCTCGGCCGCACCGTCCGGCAAGCGGCCGGCCGGGCCCGCAGGCGCACGCTTCCGCGGCTGAGCGCGGACACCGCGGCCGAAGGGTTCGCCCGCCGGCTGCGGCGGATCGGCCACCACGACAGGCCGACCGGCGACGAATCCGACCAGGGCCCCGCTGGTGCTGGCGACCTCGCCGCGGAGATGGCTGAGTCCTGGTCCCCGCGCGAGCACCTCAGCCTGTACCCGTACTGCTCGCCGCACAAGGTCGCCGCGGCGGTATTGCACCTGCGCGACTTCTACCAAGACGCCTTTGCCACCCAATTGATCGCGGTACTGCCCGAGTGGATCCGCTTCCTCTCCGAACACACCGGCATGACAGCCGACCTGACCGAACGCTGCCTCGCCTACGCCTCGGGCGAATCCCGGTTCCCCGGCCTGCTCGACGAACACGGACAGCCCAACCTCATGGCCCGAGTAGCCGAATGACAGCACGCGTATCCTGAAGGGTCGATGACAGGGTACTCACCTGCCCAGGTGACGACCACCGCACGACCAGCCACCGAGATCCACCGGCCCGCAGGCCAATCGGCGCACCGCAGCCCCCGCACAAGCACGTTCCGAGGCGGCACAGGAACGTCGACGTGACCACAATGTCTGAAGATTACGATCAGACGGGCCGGAAGTGTCCGGAACCGCCAGGTGCCCGGGCCGACAGCCAAGATCGAGCGGTTCTTATTCTGGTGCGTTAGGTCCACCAACCGTCCGATGGGTAGGTGGCGCATAGCCCTGACCTGGTCGTTTAGCGGTTCGCGACGACCCCGCCGCTGGGCGGGCTCGCCCGCGGATTCAGCCCTGCAGGAGGGTGATGGTGCGGCCAGAAGGGCTGGTCGTCGTGGTGATGACGGTACGTTCGGCGATGTCGGGGGCGTCGGGGCGCTGGTCGAAGATGGCCAGCGTGCCGGCGTCCAGACCGAGGCGGTCGAGGTAACGGTCGAGCTGCTTGAGGCCCTGACGTAGCGGGTTGGCGCGGCCCACTCTCCAGGTCTTCAGCTCGAGGGCCTCCCGCTGGAGGTGACGGGTGCCGTCGGGGGTGGTGTAGGGCCAGCGGACGTGCAGGTCGATCCGGCCGGCACCGACGCCGTATTCGCGTTCGACATAGCCGCCGCCGTTCACGACGCGCTGAAGGTAGCCCATGAGGATGAGCTGGGGCGCGGCCTCGTTGTAGAAGCCGCCGGTGATGAGAAAGTCGCCGTGCTCGATCCACCAGTCCGCGAACTCGTCGAGCACCTTCGGGAAATCGAACGTGCCGTCGGGACGGATGAAGGAGCGCGGGTCGGCGGTGACGCTTTCCTGGATGCTCGACGACAGGACCCGGACAATGACCTCGCGGTAGATCGGGTTGGCGACCCGGACGGGGGCCCTGTGCGCGATGAGGCCCAGGTCACGCACGTAGCTGACGTCGTCGTCATACGGCTCGATCGTCAGAACGTCGCCGGAGAGCAGTGGGCCGAGTATCCGCTGGACACGCGGTTCGGCGAGCCGGGCAGCCAGCGAGTCCAGATGAGTCGCCCGGGCAAGGATCAGGCGTTCCTTGGCCTCCTCCAGGTGGTCGACCGTGATCGCCTTCGCGGTGGGGACCGCGAGTTTCTCGATGACCTCGCGGGCCAGCGCGTTGACAAGCCACGGCTGGCCGCTGGTCAGCTCGAAGGCGTGTTCCATGGCGCCCGGGGCGAACGGCTGCCCGGTGTCGGCGGTGTGCTCGCCGTAGAGCACGGCCACCTCGTCCAGGGTGAAGTCTCCCAACCGCAGCGACTCCAGTTTGATGTTGAACGGGTTCGAGGTCCCGAGACGGGCCGGGTCGCCCCCGGCTGCCGCTTTATAGTCGCGGACGTCGCGCAGGCCGCACAGCGCGACCGACGCGGGGAAGTCGCGCGGCCGGCTGCTGTAGCCGTCGCGGAGCTGGCTGAGAACACTGATCAGACTCTCACCGCGCAGAGCGTCGATCTCGTCGAAGAACAGCACCAGGGGCCGCGGACAGATCTGCGCCCACGCCCGCAGCGCCTCGACGAGGAGGGTGCTTTCCGACGCCTTCGGCCACGGCGGCGGGCGAAGATCCGCCGGCAGCGCGTCCTCGGCGCTCGCCCGGATCCGGTCGAGGATGCCGCGGGTCGCGGCGGCGTAGTCGTCGCCCGCCGCGCGGCCGACCTCGCAGGAGAACCGCAGCGCCGCGTACCGGCCACCGGCCGTCAGCTCATCGGCGAGCGCCAGCAGCGTCGTTGTCTTCCCCGTCTGTCGCGGGGCGTGCACGACGAAGTAGCCCTCCCGCGCCACCAGCCCGGGAACCTCCGGCAGCCGTGACAACGCCGGGACCATGTAGTCGATCCCCGGCCGACACGGTCCCGCCGTGTTGAACCGACGACCCATGGAAATACTCCCCGCGGCGGCGACAGTCGAACACGTTGGTCACGACCCTACCCGCCCAACGGAGATCGACGATCACCAGTGGTCGCCTTTCGGTCGGACGGCGTCGTCGTCGTTTCCGGGCCCGTCACTCCTGCCAGCGGACGGCACGCTGATCCCGACCGGCTCAGCCGTGCTTCGGCTTCGTCCCGATCACGCCCGCGGCCTCCCACGCGGCGAGCTGGGCGTCGGAATGCCCGAGGAGGCCGCCGAGGACCTCGCGGTTGTGCTCGCCCAGGAGCGGCGGGGTCCGTCGATGCACGGGCGGGTGCGGTCCACCGGAGAAGCGGATCGGGTAGCCGGAGTGGGTCGCCGATCCGACGACCGGGTGGCCGGCGAGATCCTCGAAGAAGCCGCGGGCCTGCAGCTGCGGGTTGGAATCCAGGAAGGCGCCGTTGCCGACGACCGCAGCTGGCACGCCGTGGCTGACCAGGACGTCTTCGACCTCGGCCGCGCCGCGTGCGGACGTCCAGGCGTTGATGGTCTCGTCGATGGCGTCATGCTGGGCCCGGCGCTGCTCGCGGCTGTTCAGGCAGTCCCATCCAGACGGCTCACCGAGGGCCGTGCGCAGCCCGTGCCACTGTCTCTCGGTCTCGACCGAGACCGCGACCCAGGTGTCACCGCCGGAGTCCGCGCAGAGGTACAGCCCTTGCGGTGCCGCCGTGGGGCTTCGGTTCCCGTCCCGCTTCAGGAGTGCCCCGTAGGCGCTGAACTCGGCGTACTGCTCGGCGCAGATGTTCAGCGCTCCTCCGAGCATCGGAGCCTCGATGAGAGAGCCCTCTCCGGTGCGTCGGCGGTGTTCGAGGGCCAGGGAGATCGCGATCGTCGCGTGTGAGCCTGCGAGTGGATCGCCGACGGAATTGGCGAACTGCGGCGGCGTGTCGGGGTAGCCCGTCATCCAGGCGATGCCGGAGACCGCCTCAATGGTCTGTGCATAGCCGGATCGGTCCCGCCACGGGCCGTCGGAACCGAACGCTGGTAGTCGTGCGTAGATGAGGTCGGGCCGCACGGCCTTCAGGACGTCGTAGGTCAGCCCCCACGAGGCCATGACGCGGGGCGTGAAGTTCTCCACGAGGACGTCCGAGTGGGAGACGAGCTCGAGGAGCAGCTCCCTGCCCTCCTCGCTGCCCAGGTCGAGGGTGATGCCCCGCTTGCCCGCGTTGCCACCGTGGTAGCTCGGACCTGTCTCCCACCAGAGGTCCTCGCGGAACGACCTGGCGCCGCGCATCCTCATGCCGTCCGGCCGGGACACGGACTCGACCTTGATGACGTCGGCGCCGAGCATGGCGAGCACGTAGCCGACGATGGGTCCTGCCCAGAACGCGGTGAGGTCGCAGACCCGTAGGTCTTGAAAGGGGAGCGCCGCCGGTTCGGTCCCTGTGGTCAGCTCTCGCGGGGTGCAGGTGGTCGTGACCGTCGCGGTGTGCTCGCCGAGCGTGGGCGCCGGCGCGAAGTCACGCAGCTGGAGGCTGCTCCGCGGGAAGCGGTAGGGATGGTTGGGCTGGACGAAGCCACCCCGGGGGTTCGTCGTCATGAGCCGGTTGGCCACCAGGTGGTCGAACCGCGGTGTGAGCGCACCGTTGCCGACGGGGGCGACCGGCACGCGCAGCGCCTCTGCTATCTCGATGACCTCGTCGGTGGTGTGCGTCGTCATCCACTCGGCGATCGCGGGCGCCAGCTCGTCCCGCCGGCTGATCCGCTGTTCGAGGCGGATGAGGCTCTCGTTGTCCATCCAGTCCGCCCGCTCGACCATCAGGCAGAAGTCGAGCCACTGCTGGCCGGTCACGACCATGAACGCGACCCAGCCGTCCTTGGTGCGCTCGATGCCGGGGAAGTTGAGCAGGCGGCGGGTATACGGCGGGACCCCGGCGATGCTGCGGTAGTTGACCTCGTACATGGTGTGGGTCAGCACGATCGACTCGAGCATCGACAGGTCGAGGAGCTCGCCCTGGCCGGTGCGCAGGCGTCGGCGGTAGGACGCGAGGAGGCCAACCGCGCCGATCATGCCCGACAGCCACTCGCCGGTCCGCCCGCCGACGCAGACCGGTGGCCGGCTGGGGGTGCCTCGTGCGAACACCCCGCCCGAGATGGCCTGGAGCGTGAATTCGGTGGCCGGCCGGCCGGCCCACGGGCCCGCCAGTCCAAAGGGGGTGATCGACAACACCAGGGCGGTCGGGTTGAGCTCCCGCACCCTGGCCGGGCTCATGCTGGCGGCGAGTTCGGACCCGGGTGACCAGACGATCGCGTCCGCCCAGCGGACGAGGTCCAGCGCCTCCTCGAGGGTGGGCACGGCGGACTGCTTGGACGCGGCGAGGACCTTGAACAGGGCGCCGTCGTCGTCCGCGGCGATGGCCGCGCCGCTCGCTGACCAGCGGCGCAGGGGGTCGCCGGCGGCGTCCTCGCACGTGACGACCTCAGCTCCGGCGTCGGCGAGCAGCTTGGTCGTGTAGCCGCCGGCGATGCCGATCGAGAGGTCGAGGACGCGGAAGCCGTCCAGGGGCGCGGGCACGGGTTCTCCTATCGGTGTCTGGGCAGGCCGAGCACGCGTTCGGCGATGATCGTCTTCTGGATCTCCGACGTGCCGCCGCCGATGCGCAGACCGAAGGACGTGAACCACGGCTGTGACGCGGACTGGTCGTGGCGGGCGTGCAGGTGCCGGACGTCGTAGTTCAGCTCGGTCGCGAGGAGCTTCAGTGCCGACGGTCCCGCCCCCTCGATGCCGGCTTCCTGCTCGTCAACCGACTGTTCGAGCAGGGCTCGCACGGCGAGGGCGCGCACAGTGAGTTCCGCGACTTCCGCGGTTGCGACGGGATCGTCGGCCACGAGCTGGCTGAGCCGGCGCAGCGCATGCAGGGCGCCGAGCACGATCGGGGCGGTGATGGTGCTGCGCTCGAAGAGCAGGGTCGTCGTCGCCACCTGCCAGCCCTGACCCACCGCTCCGATCACGTTGGTCAGTGGGACGCGTACCTCGTCGAAGCGCACCTCGCAGAACTCGCTCGGCCCGCCGATCGTCCGCAACGGCCGGATGGTGATACCGGGAGAGTCCAGGTCGACCACGGCGTAGGTGAGACCACCATGTCGGCTGGACGGATCCGTGCGCACGAGCAGCTCCGCGATGTCGGCGTACTGCGCGAACGTGCTCCACCGCTTCTCGCCGGTGACTATCAGGGCGTCCCCGTCGACGACGGCCCTGGTGCTGATCGCGGCGAGGTCCGACCCGGCGCCGGGCTCGGAGAAGCACTGGGCCGCGATGATCTCTCCCCGCAGGATGCCCGGCAGCCATCGTTGCTGCTGCTCGGGAGTCCCTCGCGCGATGACGGTCGGCCCCGCGTGGGAGAGGGCGACGAGGAACAGGCCCGTCATCGTGTCCCCACCGGCGAGCGCGATCTCCTCGTGGAACGCCAGCTGCTGGCGGGCACCCGCGCCACGGCCACCGTGGCTCTTCGGCCACGCCACGCCCGCCCAGCCGCCGTCGTGTAGCTGGCGCTGCCAGGCGCGTTGGCGCTCGACGTCCGCGGGCGTGAGCTCATCGGCGATCGCTGAGCCACCATGCACGGGTGGCGGAGTGTGGTCGCGCAGGAAGCCACGGAGCTCGGTGCGGAAGGAGTCGAGGTTGTCGCTCTCGACCGCGGTCGGGGTGACCGTGGTCACGAGGCGGCGTCCAAAGTGAGCATCGCAGCGAAGCGAGGAGCGGAGCGGCGGACGGCGCCGGGGCGATGGGTCACGAGGCAGCCTCCTCGGTGGTCAGCAGCGCGGCGACGGTCACTCGGTCGACCTTGCCGGTGTCCAGGCGCGGGATGGCGGCGACGAACCGGATCCTGCGGGGGAGCTCGTAGGCCGCCAACTCGGCCCGCAGGGACTGGCGGAGCCCCTCCTCGGTGAGCCCGGCCGCGCCGCCGCCGCCGCCAACGACGACGACAGCGACCGGGATCTCCCCGAGCCGGTCGTCCGCCACGCCGGTCACGGCGCTGTCCACCACGCCGTCGATCCGGTTGAGCGCGCTCTCGACCTGTGCAGGGTAGACGTTGAAGCCCCCGCAGAGAATCAGGTCCTTGACCCGACCGACGACGCTGACGAACCCGTCGGAGTCAAGGGCACCGAGGTCACCGGTCGCGATCCAGCCGCCCGTCGTGGCGGCACTCAACCGACCGTCGGCGTCGAGGTAGCCCGACATCGCCGACGCGGCGCGGGCCTGGATCTCCCCGATGCACCCCCGCGGGCGCTCCATCCCGTCGGTGTCGACGATCCGCACCTGGACGCCCGGAGCGGCGCGTCCGACGCTGCCCGGGGGCCGCCGTCCGGCCGCGACGTCGTCGGGCCGTTCGAACGCGATGGCGCCGGCGAACTCCGTCTGGCCGTAGTTGCGCAGCACGGGTACGCCGTAGCGGGCCTCGAAGGCGACGCGCGTGGTCTCGGGCAGCGGCGCGGTGCCGACGGTCACGCTGCTGACCCCGGGGAGTGTGACCGACGCAGCTGCCTGCACCAGCTCGTAGACCATCGACGGGGTCAGGCGCAGCACGCCGATCCTGCTCTCGGCCGCGATCCGCGCGACCAGCTCGACGGAGAACTTGTGGCACAGCAACACCGGCTTGCCCAGCCACCAGGACGTGAGCGAGGTCAGGAACCCGCCCATGTGCGCGACGGGGACGAATACCGGCTGCGGCTCGCGGGCCGGTGTCCGCACCGGTCGGCCCTGCGGTGGTAGTCCGCTGCCGGCGGCGATGCCGCGGATGCTCGCTTCGAGCGCAGCGAAGGCGATCGCGGCGCCCTTGGGCCGCCCGGTCGTCCCCGAGGTGAACATGACCAGGGCCTCGTCGGGAGGTGCGGTGCGGGCTTGGGTCGCCGTGCCCACGGGGTGCAGACGTGCGTCGAGCCCGTCCGGGTCCGGCTCGACGATCGTGGCGCAGCCGGCCTCGCTCGCCCGGCGGGTGACCTCGGCGTCCGGCAGCAGGCGCCCGAGCGAAACGACGCTCCCGCCGGCCCGCCACGCGGCATGAAGGGCGACGACGGAGGCGAGGTCGTTGCCCAGGCGGACGCCGGTCCGGGTACCCGGCTGCAGCCGGCTGCTGAGCGCCGCACTGGCCGCGGCGAGCTCGCCGAACGTCGCCGAAGTCCCAGCCGGGGTGCTGACGGCGAGCGACAGGGGGTGCTGCGCGGCTGTACTGGCGAGTAGTTCACGCAGCGGCGCTCGCCAGGATGAAGTGCTCACAGGGGCAGTGTCCGGGCAGGCAGGGCATCTGGACCCACGCCCGATCGAAACCGCCGTTCTCGACTGGATGCTTGCGCCCGTCGCCGCGGGCGAGTCGACTGGTGGACGTTATGAACCTTCTTCCCAGTGCCGACGGTTGGGCTCTAGCGCGAGCGACGCGTGAGGTTCTCGAGCGCGAGGGTATCGCCGCGACAGTGCGCCGCGAGGCGGGCGTAGGCGCCACGGGCGCTCGGCGTGAGCGCATGGTGGACCTGGCGGAGCTGGGTGTTCCCGCGGTTCTCGCCCCCGATCCCCACGGGCTCGGCCTGTCCTGCGTCGACGCGACCCTCGTCGCCGAGGAGGTGGGGCGGGTACTGCTGGCCGAGCCGGTGCTCGATGCGGCGGTCGTGGCCACGGCACTCCTCGCCGCCGGCGGCGCCGCCGGTACGGCGTTGGCGGAGCGGATCCTCGCGGGCCACGTGGTCGCGGCGTTCGATCCTGCTCCCTCAGACCTCGCGGTCGTGGCCGAGCCGCTGCCGCCGGACGTCCTGTTGGCCCCGGCCCCGGACCGTCGCTCGCTGCGGGTCCATGCGGTCCTCGGTGATCCGGCGGACGTCGACGACATGGACCCCACCCGTCCGCGGGTGAGCCGCCGACTTCGCGATCTCCCGGTGGTCGACGAGATCGAGATCGAGGTCGCCGGTCCCGTCCTCCTCGAACGGGCCTCGGCGCTCGGCCGGATACTGCGGGCAGCCGAGCTTGTGGGGGCGGGTGAGGTCGCGATCGTTACGACAAAGGTCTACCTGGGCGGGCGTGAGCAGTTCGGTCGGCCGATCGGGGCATTCCAAGCGGTCCAGCACCAACTTGCGTCCGCCTGGTCCGGGCTCCAGGCCGCCCGCGCCTGCGTGCGAGCCGCGGCTGCCGCGTGGGACTCGCGGGATCGCGACGCCCACGCGCTCGCCGCGGCGGGGAGCCTGGCTGCGGTCGAAGCCGTCGCCGTCGCCGGCGAGCGCTGCCTGCACCTGCACGGCGGCATGGGCTACGCCTGGGAGACAGGCATGCACCTCACGGTGCGCCGGGCAGAGGCGGCCCGGCGCCTCAACGGTCCCCGACACGCACTCCACGCTGCGGCGCTCGGCGCGCTGGCAGCCCGATGAGCGAACCGGAGGTGCCGTGAGCGTAGGAGCGAGCGAACCAGGGACACGGGGCATCCAGCTGACCGAGCAGGAGGCGTGGGAGCGCATCCGCGGCGCCCATACCGCGATCGTGACGACGCTGAAGGCTGACGGCTGGCCGGTCGCCCTGCCGAGCTGGTTCGTGGTCGACGGCGCGGACATCTACCTGCGTACCCCGGCGAAGAGCAAGAAAGTGCTGCGCATCAGCCGCGATCCCCGCGCCTCGTTCCTGATCGAGTCGGGGCGGGCCTGGGTGGAGCTGACCGCGGTCCAGCTGTCGTGCGAGGCGACGGTCCTGGACCGCGCGCTCGACCGGGAACAGGCGGTCCGCGTCGCGGAGCTGAGCGACACGAAGTACGCGGGCTTCTCGTTGCCGACCGCGGGGCTGCCGACGGCGACGGCCGCGCACTACGGATCGGGTATGGCCACGATCCGGCTCAGACCGGTCGGTCCACCGCTGACGTGGGACAACAGCCGCATCCGCCTCGCAACCCATCGATAGACAGGGCGCACGCTCGCGCTTACCGTCGACACCGTGAACGAGGCAGGGTTAGTTCGCCCCCGGGTGCATTCGACCGATCCAGCGGCGAGCCCAGAGGACGAGGTGGCCCGACTGACCGCGGCGGCTCGAGCTGCGCTGGCGCGTGGCGGCTGGTGGGGCTTCAAGATCGAGAGTGTGCTGCGCACCGCCGGCCTGTCGACGCGGTGCTTCTACCGCCACTTCGAGACCAAGGACCACCTCCTGCTCCACCTGCTGGAGGAGGACGTCTCGCGGGCGAGCAAGCGCCTCGAACGGGTGTGCACCGACCCTGACCCGCTGGTGCGGGTCCGCGCCTGGTTCGACGGCGTGCTGGACATGGCCTACGTGCCCCGGGTGGCGAAGCCGACCGTGCTCTTCGCGACGCACTGGCGCCACCTGCTCGGCATCTTCCCGGACCAGGTCGAAGCCTGCCGCGCGGCCCTGACCGCCCCGCTGGTCCGCGCCCTGGCGGATCTGGTCTCCTCCGGCGCGGCCGACCCCCGCGTCGACGCCGAGTCCGACGCCCTGGGCCTGTTCCACATCGTGTCCGGCCCGGCCGCCGACGTCATCTCCCGCGGTGGGTCGCCTGACCGCGCGACGACCGAGGCACAGATCCTGCCCCTGGTGGACCGCATCCTCGGTGTCACGCTTCCCCCGGCCAGCCGTCATGCGTGGCGGCCGGAAGACGGCTGAGAAGCCGCTTTCCCGCCGGAACCTTGCCCGGCCGGCACCCGGCGCAGTTGGCTGGAAGCGCCATGGATGAGACACCTGTGCAGCTGCGTGCCCGGTTCGCCGAGTTCCTCGACACCCACGACCCTGGACCCGCGCCCAAGCACGCGGGCGAGCGCCTGGCGTGGCAGCGGTCCTGGGCCGCACTGCTCGTCGAGGCGGGCTTCGCGGCGCCGGGCTGGCCCCGCGAGTGGGGCGGCATGGAGCTGTCCCTCGCCCATCAGGTCGCCTACACCGAGGAGCTTTCCCGGCGCCGGCTGCCGCCGCACCCGAGCGGGGGCACCTTCGTCGTCGGCCCGACGTTGATCGTGCACGGCACGCGGGAACAGCGTGAGCGTTACCTGCGGCCGGCGCTGCGCGGGGACGAGATCTGGTGCCAGGGGTTTTCCGAGCCGGACGCCGGCTCCGACCTCCCGAGCCTGCGCACCCGCGCCCGCCTCGACGGCGAGCAGTACGTCGTCACCGGGCGCAAGGTCTGGATCACGAACGCCCGCGCCGCCGATCGCATGTTCGCCCTGGTCCGCACGGGTACGCAGGAGCAGCGCCAGGACGGCATCAGCTACCTCCTGATCGACATGCACGCTCCGGGCGTCACAGTCACTCCCCTGGTGGACATGACCGGCAACACGTCGTTCTACGAGGTCACGTTCGACGAGGTCCGCGTGCCGATTTCCGATCGCGTCGGCGAGGAGGGCGGGGGCTGGCGGATCGCCCGCACGAGCCTCGGCCACGAACGGTCGACGGCCTTCATCACGCAGGCGTCGAAGTACCGCCGCGTCCTGGACGAGCTGGTCGCGCTGGCGATACGCCTCGACCGCGCCGGTGACCCGCTCGTCCGCCAAGCGCTGGCCAGGGCGGAGACAGACCTGCAGGTCGTGCGTCTCGGCGGGCTGCGGGTCCTCGGCGACCTCCTGCGGGGACGTGAGCCCGGTCCGGGGGCGTCGTTGGGCCGCCTCGTCTTCACAGAGTTCGAGCAGCGACTGCACGCTCTCGCGGTTGAGATCACCGGACGGTCGGCGGTGCTCGCGCCGGGCAAGGCCCATCCGGTCGAGGGTGGGCGGTGGTCGGCGGGCCTGCTGGCCACCCGCGCCAGCACGATCGGGGCGGGGACCGCGGAGATTCAGCGCAACACCATCGCCGAGCAGGTGCTCGGCCTCCCGCGAGAGCCGGCCGCGTGAGCACCGGTGAGGTTGTCGTCAGCACCGACGGCGGCCTGCGGGAGATCGTCGTCGACCGGGCGCCGGCCCGCAACGCGCTGCGAGCCGTCGACATGCACCGGATCACCGACGCCGTCACCGACGCGGTCGACGGCGGAGCCGTCCGGGCGATCCTCCTCCGCTCGGCGGGGCCGCACTTCTGCGCGGGCGCGGACATCGTCTCGGTGAACGCGCCCGGGGCCGAACGCCCCGTCACCGGCGGGCTGATCCGGGCGGTCCGCGCGGGTGCGAACCGCATGATCCAGGCGTTGTGGGACTGCCCGCTGCCCGTCGTCGTCGCCGTGGCGGGCCGGGCGATGGGCCTGGGCGCTCACCTGGCGCTCACCGCCGACGTGATCGTAGCCGGGGAGGGCGCCTCCCTCGTGGAGCCCTTCGCCGGGCTGGGCTTCGCGGTGGACAGCGGCGGCACGTGGCTGCTCGCGCGCCGGGCCGGGCTCGGCGCGGCCACCCAGGTGCTCCTGCGGGGGAAGCCCTTGGATGCGCGGCGCGGCTACGAGCTGGGCGTCTTCGACGAGGTGGTCGCCGACGCCGATCTCGTGGCGCAGGCTGCCCGGATCGCGGGTGAGCTGGCGGCGGGGCCGACCCTCGCGCTGTCCGCCACCAAGGGACTGCTGCGCCGCGGCCTGACCACCGACCTTGCCGCCGCCCTCGAGTCCGAGCTGGTCGCCGTCGAGCTCACGGTGCGCAGCAGCGACTTCAAGGAGGGCATCGCCGCCTTCGGTCAGCGCCGCAAGCCCGAGTTCACGGGACGCTGAGACACCCTTGGTCACGGTGACAGCGGTTCCGACTTACCTGCTTCAGGGGGCTTAGAGCGCCCGGCAATAGGAGCGTGGATCAAGGAGCGGGGCTGGGGTGCGCACCTCGTCAGCGGCTCAGCCGAACGTCAGCGGCAGGGTCAGGAGTCCGCGGACCGGGCTGTAGTGCGCGACAGGCCCAGTGCCCGCTGTGATGCGGTAGCTCGGGATCCGTGCGTGCCACTCCTCCATCGTGATCGCGATGATGCGGCGGGCCAGGTGCATGCCGAGGCAACGGTGCGGGCCGACCCCGAAGGCGAGGTGGCGGGTGACCGTGCGGCGCAGGTCGATCTCATCCGGACGGTCGTAGGTCTCCGGGTCGAGCCCGGCCATGCCCCAGCTCATCAGGACCATCTCACCGGGCTCCAGCCGCACCCCGCCGAGCGTCGTCTCCTGGGCCACCAGTCGCGCCGTGGTGAGTACCGGCTCGTGGCGGATCAGTTCCTCCATCAGGCGAAGGCGTTGCTCCGGATCAGCCGCTGCCTTCTGCAGGTCCGGTCGCGTCGCCAGTCGCGCCCAGGACAGGCTCAGAACCGAGGTGGTGGTGTCGAGCGAGGCCATCATGGTCACGTAGCAGGCGTTGACGATGTCCTCGCGTGGGATGGGTTGGCCGTCGATGCGAGCGCGCAGCAGGTTGCTGATCACATCGTGACCGTCGGTTCCCGTTGCGGCACGCTCCTGCACCTGCGAGTCGAAGAACGCGAGGATGTCCCGGTTGGCGTCCTGCACGTCCTCGTTGGTCCTGGCGTTCGGAAGGCCCTCGCGGACGAGCCAGTTCTTGAAGTCGAGGAGTGACTGGAGCCGTTCCCGCGGCACCCCGAAGTTCGCCAGAAAGGCCTCGGCTGGCAGCGCGCCGGCGATCGCGGACACGAAGTCGCAAGAGCCCTTCTCGGCGACGGCGTCGATGAGTTCGACGGTCGCGGTGCGGATCGCCGGGGTGAAGTGGTTGACGGTGCCTGGGGAGAACGAGTCCGCCAACGCCTGGCGCCATACCCGGTGGTGTTCCCCGTCGAGCTCGAGCGGGATGAGCCTTGCACCACCGCCGAGGGAGTCCCGCCAGGGGATGAGGTTCTTCTGGTTGACGAAGACCTCAGGCCGGCGGGCGATGGACTCGATGTCCTCGTAGCGGGTGGCGATCCAGTAGCCACCGAACTCGTCGCTGTGCAGGAGTGGCCCCGCCGAGCGGAGCTGCCCCCAGGCATCGAGAGGAGCCTGCGGGTCGCCCTGCAGCCACACCTGGAACGTGCTGAACCTGCGAGCGAGATCCTCGGTCGTGGTGGGGGGTGTCACGGCGGGTGCGGTCACGGGGGACTCCTCGGGTCAGCTGTTCGCGGGCATCGCGATGGACTTGAGCTCGAGGTAGGGCTCGAGACCCTCACGGCCCCACTCGCGGCCGAGCCCCGACTGCTTGAAGCCGCCGAACGGTGCACTCGTGTCGTAGGTGAAGCCGTTGACGTTGAAGGTGCCGGTGCGCACGCGTCGCGCCACGTCGAGTCCCTGCTGCGGGTCCGCGGTCCACACGGCACCGCACAGCCCGAACGGGGAGTCGTTGGCGATGTCGACCGCGTCGTCCACGGTCTCGTAGGGGATGACGCACAGCACCGGACCGAAGATCTCCTCGCGGGCGATGCGCATGCCGTTGTTCACGTCGGCGAACAGCGTCGGTTGGACATACCAGCCCTTGTCCTGGCCGTCGGGTCGTCCGCCACCGGTGACGACCCGCGCTCCGGCGTCGCGGCCGACCTGGAGATAGCCCTCGACCCGCTCGCGCTGCTCACGGCTCACTAGCGGCCCGAGCACTGTGCCCGGATCGAAGGGATCTCCGACCGGCAGGTGGCCGACGATGGCCGCGGCCCGTTCGACGATCTCGGCGTAGCGGGAGCGCGGAGCGAGCAGTCGGGTGAGGGCGATGCACGCCTCCCCGTTGTTCAGCATCGCGCCCTGGACCGCCGTCGGGATCGCCGCGTCGAGGTCGGCGTCCGCCATCACGATGCACGCCGACTTGCCACCGAGCTCCAAAGTGACCCGCTTGATCTGCTCACCGCACAGGCCGGCGATCCGCCGTCCGGCGACCGTACTGCCGGTAAAACTGATCTTGTCCACGCCGGGATGGGTTACGACCCGCTCGGATACCTCACGGTCGGCGGCGACGATATTGACGACGCCGGCCGGTAGTCCCGCGGCTTCGAGCACCTCGGCCAGGACGTAGGTGTCCAGGGGCGTCTGCGGAGCCGGTTTGACGACGGTGGTGCACCCGGCGAGCAGAGCCGGCGCGAGCTTGCCCAGGAGCAGCCCGAGCGGCGCGTTCCACGGGATGATCAGCCCGGCCACGCCGACCGGTTCCCGCCGCACGACCATCGGACCAACGCTGCCCGCGCGGCGCTCCTCGAACGAGACGTGCTCGGACATCCCGGCGTAGTACCGGATGAGGGCCGAGGACACCTGCGCCATCCGGCTGAAGGTGATGGGTGACCCCATCTCCGCTGTGATGAGCTGGGAGAGTTCCTCATGGCGGTCGTCGAGGAGGTCGGCCGCCCGCAGCAGGACCTGTGCCCGCTCGTTCGCGGTCAGGTGGGGCCACGGCCCTTCGTCGAAGGCCGCGCGGGCAGCGCCCACCGCGGCGTCGACGTCGGCGATCTCGGCTCGCGGGATGCTCCCGATGACCTCCTCGGTGGCCGGGCTCACCACCGACAGGCGACCGCTGCCGGCCGGCTTCCTGCGCTGACCGCCGATCCAGAACGCATCGTGGTCGATCGTCATCTGGACTCCTGTGTCGTGGGGACCGTGCTGGTGTTGAGCCCGCCGGCGCCTCTCACGTCGCACATCTGCCCGACGGGCTGGCGGTCCGGGTCGGCCAGTGCGTGCAGGCTCCGCGGGTCGGTGACGACGGATGCGAACCGCCGCGCGCCGTCGTCACGGCCGATGATCCAGCCGCGGGCGGGTGTGCCGTCCCGGTCGTGCTCGACGGTGAAGGTCTCGATCCGCCCGCGGCCTGTGACGGCCGAGGCGTACCCGGGGACCGGCTCGGCCGTCGGCGGGACTTGTGCCGGCTCAGCCCAGGGCCGCGCAGGCCTCGTCGGTGCGATGACCATCGCATGGTGTTTGGTGAGGTACTCGCCGTTGGCGTAGACCAGCGCCCGGCCACGCAGGCGATGCGCAGCGACGATCGCGTGCAGGCAGTAGTCGTTCGCCGGTCCGCCGAAGGATGCCAGGCCGCCCGTGACCGTGAGGGGACGTTCCTTGCCGAGCCCCAGGTGCAGCGCCGCCAGCTTGGGGACGATCGGGAAGCACGAGTACAGGTCGATGTGCTCGAGGTCCTGTGCCGTGCACTGCGCCTGGTCCAGGCAGGCGTCGAGGGTGGCGGACAGGCCGGGGGAACGAGCGAATGTGGTGCGCCGCAGGACATCGGTCGAGTCGGCGGCACCGGCCGAGGCCCAGATGTGGGAGATCCGCTCGTCGGGGATGCCGTGCTCGCGAGCCGTCTCGAGGTCGCAGAGCACGACGGCGGCACCCTGGTCGACCTTCGGGTTGGCGGTCATCCGCACGGTGTAGGGCCAACAGGTCATCCGGTTGCCGTCGGTGGCCTCGTAGACCTCCCGAGGGGTGAGGTGACGTGGCTTCCAGGCCGCGGGATTGCCGACGGCGACCTCGCTCATCGCGGCGAGGATCTCCCCCGACCAACGCTGGGCCTCCTCGAAGCTCTGCCCGAGTTCGGCACGTAGAGCGTTCTCGAAGAGCGGATAGTTACGCAGCGGTCTGTCGATGCCGTAGCGGAGCATCTCCTCGGTGCCGCGGACGGAGCTGGGTAGCCGTACGGGTCCGCCTGGTCGGTCGGACCACGCGGGCGGGTTGCCGGACGTGCTGGCCCGCGCCAGGGACGCGGCTGCTTCGGCACCACCGACGAGCGCGGCGTCGATCTGTCCCACGGCGATGAGGCGTGCCGCGGTCTCGATGAGGGCGAGCGGCTGGTTGCCGCCGACCTCGCTGTGCAGGGTATGGCGCGGCGCCGCACCGACGAGCCGCGCGACCTCGGCGGGCAGGTCGTCATAGCTCCACGACAGGACACCGACGATGAGGATCGCGTCCAGCGCGCTCAACAGTGCGGCGGGGACGGCATTGTGGGCAGCCTGCGCGATGAGCTCGCAGGGCTCGCTACCGTCGCCGCGGAGGTCCGCGGCGCCGACGATCACAGGTATTCGGGGCGCGGTCGGGGACACGCGGCGAACGTATTCCGGCCGGGGAGCGCATGCGTCTCGTGGAATCCGATTCTCAGGCAAGGCGCTTCGCGGGTGCCTGGCGCACAACAGCGTGATCAGCGCACGCGGGTCACCAGACGGGCTGGCCGTGTTGGTATTGGGCGGCGGCGTTGTGGGGGAGGACCACGGTCCCGCCGGTGCCGTGGTAGACGGCGTACACGGTGAGCCCGGAGCAGTCGAAGCCGACGACACCGCTGGGGCCGGCGGTGGGGCCGGCTGTGGGGCCGAACGTGTCGTAGAGTATGAACTCGACGCCGTCCCATCGCGGTGGGTACGGAAGTGAGCCCCGGGAGATCCTGCCGGACGACAGGGCCCGGGGCTTCGCGCTGTCTACACCTCTTGTCAGTACCCGATCGAGATGATCGTCAGCCGGTCCCCGGGATTCCAACACCATCCGTATGACGCCCATCTGGTCGAGTTCGTAGCACAGGCGCTTCAGGCACTGCTTCCGCCGGCGTTCGGACTGTTCACCCTGCCGCCCGTCATAGACGACCACCAGGTGCTCGACAGGTGCCCCGGCCACTTCCTCGATGATGGCGTGACGGCGCCTGTCGGACTCGTCGCGCCAGTGAAGCTTGCGCTGCCCGGGTTGTAACAGTTTCCGCATTATGCCGCGTGTTTGTTCGAGATTGTCAGTATCCCCCACTGCGGCGGCGAGCATGTAGGTATTCGGGTCGAGCCGGCTATCCGACTCCGTCTCGTCGACGTAGGCATGTATCCGGTTTTGCCGCTTCCAAGCCGTTCTGTGGCCCAACGGCTGGTGGCGATAGAGGAGGCCGACGCCACCCCTACGTCGTTTCGACAACCACGGATCAGCATGATCTGTTAGCGCCTGGAGTGCTAACCGTTATCGCACGTGACGAAACACCCGTTCGGCACCACCCCCGGCGGACGGGACGGGCCGCTGACACGCCGGGCGAGCACGGCCCCCGCCCTGGGCCGCGCGCAGCCCGTCGCGCGGCCCAGGCCCGGACCAGGACGCCGGGGATCTTGAAGACGTGGAGGAATTCGGCGATGATCACCGTTCTGGGTGACAGCAGTAGCGTTCTAGCGATGGCCTGGCGGAAACAAGCGGGGACTTACCGCCGGTCTGGTGCTATGTCAGCACTCGGTTGTGTATCCCGCCTCGCCGGATCTCGAAAATGCCGGGCGCCACCTCAATCGAGTCCTGTTCCACACGTTCGGCCCATCCCGGTGGCCAACGCGTCTGCGCCGACCACCGCACCCCCTCAAGATCCACGGAGGTGAAAGTGGCGTCCCGTAGATCTGCCTGGGTGAAATCAGTCCGTGCGGCGGCAAGATCGGATGCGATCTCGGCCAGATAGTCGGCGCGTCCACGATCGGCTACCAGCCCTGGATCATCAGGGATGATCTCCGACTTTGCCGCGGTAGCGGTGAGGAAGGCCAGGACCTCCACCACCTCGACCACCGTATCGAGGACGCGGTCGAGGTCGACGAGGTCGGCGCGGTCGAGGTCGGCGAGGGCGAGGGCGAGGGCGGCGCGGGCGCGGGCGAGGGCGGCGCGGGCGAGGGCGCGGGCGGTGAGGGCGAGGTCGAGGTCGAGGTCGGCGAGGTCGAGGTCGGCGAGGGCGCGGGCGAGGGCGCGGGCGGTGAGGGCGAGGTCGAGGTCGCGGTCGGCGCGGGCGCGGGCGAGGTCGGCGCGGGCGCGGGCGGCGCGGGCGGCGCGGGCGGCGAGGTCGACAGTCCGCGTAAGGGCGGCGAGGGCTGGGTGGTTACGCAGGCGTAGTCGATCGGAGGGGTTGAGGTCGGCGTGCAGGCTGGTGGCCACCAGCCGGGCGATTACGGGGAGCCGGTCCGGAGGTTCGGGGGATGGTTGGGCCCTCGACGTCCGTTCCTCCAAGGGGGTGGGTTCGGTTGGTGGCGGGACCGAGCCAGGCTGCGACGTGGAGTTGGCCGGGCGGCGGCGTAGAAGGGCGTAGGCGTGGCCGGCGAAGGTCTGCGGTTCCCCGGGCAGCGGGGTAAAGGCCGGGGTACGCCGGGACAGCACCGTAAGGACCTGGCCGATGAAGGAGTCAGCACGCATGACCCTCACCTGCCCGCCGTGTCCGTCGGGGTGGTGTCCTCCACCGGCTGAGATGTCGGGGATGACGATTGAGATGATGTCGCTGGGAGAAGACTGGCGGACGCTTGGCTGTTGACGCTGGGAATGGTCGTCGCCGGTTCCAGTGGGGTGCCGGGAACGGCATGGGTCTGTGTGGGTTCGGCGTAGGACAGTGGGACCACCCGGGAGAGTCGATCCACGATCAACGGAGCGGCGATCCCGACAGCTAAGGCGGCGACAGCGGTGTTCACCTGTCCGGACTTCGCCGCGGCGCCGGCGAGCACCGCTCCGATCAGCAGCCGGATCAACTCGGCGACCAGGTAGGCGGACCGGCTCGCTTCCCTCGCTTCACCGGTCTGCCAGGGCCAGCATCCGTGTCGGCGTACCACCGTGTACAGGTCCAGACCCTCGACGGTGAACCCGCCCAGCATCCCCCATACCGCCGCTTCAACCCCCGTCACACGATGAACCGTAGCTGACCACGATCAGCTGATCGGAAGAGGAGCCGATATAACCTCCCCTACCATCCTTGAACTGGCAGGGTCGCGTGTTCGTGGGGTGATGCCTGCTTTGCGGTTACTGGTTGTGGTCGCTGGCTGGGACTGTCCATCCGCGCCCTCGCAGACCGGCACGGGGTCCACCGCCGCACCGCCCCGCAAGATCCACAAGCCCAAGACCTGGTGAAGGGGGTACACATGCAGAGACCCCGCCTAGGCGGGGTCTCGCGCCTACCCAGCGAACCGAGTAGGGGAATATTCCTCAAGGTACCACACGAAGTGAGTGACTGCACGCACCGCATCGACAGTGTGGCCCTAGGTGAGGGCCGCCGTACCGAATGGTGCGGCCTCGATGATGCCGTCAGATCATCGCAGGATCGGTGTTGATCAAGCTTCGCCACGGGATCTAGCAACCACAGGCTGAGAACGACGTTGTCGACGAAATCTTCCTCGGCCCCGTGCCGCCGGTGCTACAAACAGGGACCGGTTTAGTACCCGAGGGAGCGGCATCGTGTTCGACCTCTTCAGCGTCGACGACCACATCATCGAACATGCGAAGGTCTGGACTGACCGCCTGCCGGCCAGATACGCGGACGACGCTCCGCACGTCATCGAGCGGGACGGCCGGGAGTACTGGGTCTGGGAGGGCGAGACGTTCCCCCAGATGGGCCTGAACGCCGTGGCGGGCAAACCGCAGGAGAAATGGAACCTTGAGCCCGTCCGCTTCAGCGACATGATTCCCGGCTGCTACGACCCCCGCGCGCGCGCCGAGGACATGCGCGAGGACAACATCCTGGCGAGCCTCTGCTTCCCGACGCTGGCGGGTTTCGGTGGCCGGGTGCTGAACAACTACGCCGACAAGGAACTCGCCAGCCTGTGCGTTGCGGCCTACAACGACTTCCACATCGACGAGTGGTGTGCCGCCGCGCCCGAGATGTTCGTGCCCTGCATCGTCGGCCAGGTGTGGGATCCGGTCGCCATGGCGACCGAGATTCGACGCTGCGCCGCCAAGGGCGCCCGCGCCCTGTCCTTTCCCGAGGGCACGGTTTCCCTCGGCCTGCCGTCACTGTTCAGTGACTTCTGGAACCCCGTCTGGGAGGCGTGCACGGAGACCGACATCGTCGTCTGCATGCACATCGGCTCCAGCGGCGAGCTCACCAACCCGGCGCCGGACGACGGCCCCTTCGTCCTTCCGATCGCTCTGGGTAACGTCAACGCCTGTGCGGCGATGGTCGCGTTCGCGATGAGCCCGGTACCTCGCCGGTACCCCACGATCAAGCTGGCCCTGTCCGAGGGTGGGATCGGCTGGATCCCGTCGGCCATCGAGCGGGCCGACCGCCAGTTTCTCAAGCACCGCCTGTGGGCGGGCATGGACGACCTGCTCCCCAGCCAGGTCTGGGAACGCAACATCTGGGCGTGCATGATCGAAGAGCCGTTCGGCGTGAAGGTCCGGCACGACGTAGGTATCGACAAGATCCTCTGGGAGTGCGACTACCCCCACGCCGACACGCTCTGGCCGCACAGCCAGAAGCAGGTGGCGGAGCTTCTCGCGGACGTTCCCGCCGCCGAGGCGAAGGCGATGACCAGCGGCAACGCTGAGGAGCTCTTCCGTTGGAAGATCGGCGTCGGCGGCGTCGGCGGCGTCGGCGGCGTCTGAGCGGCCCGGGAACAGGAGAGAGCGTCACATGGACATCCCAAAGATCATCAGCGTTGACGATCATGTGATCGAACCCCCGACGCTCTGGTCGGACCGCCTGCCCGCGAGGTACGCCGACCGTGGGCCCCGCCTCGAGCGCCGACACGGTCGCATGATCTTCGACGGGGGCCTGAGGTTCAGTGAGGAGCCGCACCCCGACGCGGGTCCCGTCGACCTGTGGCTCTACGACGATCTGGTGTGGCCACTACCCCGTGGGATGGCCCAGGTCGGGTACCTCGACGAGCCGTCGGCGGCGTCGGTGACCTACGACGACATCGTCCCAGGCTGCTGGCAGCAGGATGCTCGGCTGGAGGCGATGGACCACAACCACACCGAGGCCAGCCTCTCGTTCCCCAGCTTCTCCCGTTTCTGTGGCCAGACGTTTCTGGAGCGGGAAGACAAGGAGCTTGCGCTGCTCTGCGTCCAGGCCTACAACGACTGGATGATCGACGACTGGTCCGGCGGCGCCGCCTACGGCCGGCTCATCCCGTGCACCCTGATCCCGCTGTGGGATCCCGAACTCGCCGCCGCCGAGATCTTTCGCTGCGCCGGGAAGGGCTCGCATGCGGTCGCCTTCTCCGAAAGCCCGGTCCCCCTGGGGCTCCCCAGCATTTATGGCTCGCACTGGGAGCCGTTCTTCCGTGCGTGCGACGAAACCGACACCGTGATCAACATGCACATCGGATCGTCGTCACAGATGGCGATGACGGCGCCCGACGCGCCGTTGGAGGCCGGTATGGCGTTGACCGCCGAGAATTCCGTGCACGCGTTCGTGGACTGGTTGTGCTCGGGTGTCCTCGTGCGCCACCCCAAGATCAAGATCGCGCTCTCCGAGGGCCAGGTCGGCTGGATGCCGTTCATGATCGAGCGACTGGACTCCGTGTGGGAGCGCAGCCACTACTACGGCAACAAGCTGCGGGACGCGCTGCCCGAGCCACCCAGCTCCTACATCGCCGGTCGGGTCTACGGCTGCATCTTCGACGACATGCACGGCCTCGCGAGCCGTGACGTCGTCGGCATGGGCCAGATCATGTTCGAGACCGACTACCCGCACTCGGACTCCACGTTTCCCCACTCGCGCGAGACCGCCGAGAAAATCGTCACCGCCGCCCGGCTCACCGAACACGAGACCTGGCAGCTGCTGCGGGGCAACGCCATCGAGTGCTTCGGCTTGGCGCGCATCGGCATCACCCGCTGACCGATCCAGGTCACCAGGTCCGTCGAGAGATACGGCAGTCGGCAGTCGGCAGTTGCCACGGGGATGGAGACCTCAGCATGGTGGCGAAGGAAAAAGCTTCTCAGGAGCTGTTGACAAGGCGCCCCCGCGCTCCCCACAAGGTGGGCGTCTGCATGGAGTTCGCCGGGGGCACCAACCTCATCCAGGACTTCTACGACGGCATCCGGCTCGCCTTCGCCGAGGCGGAGGAGCGCGGCGACGTCGACCGCGCGATCGAGCTCGTCATCCGCGAGGTCCAGGGACCGATGCGGGGTACCAGCTCCGTCGTCGTCGACGCCTGGCGAGAGCTCGTCCACGACGAGGACTGCCTCGCCGTCATCGGACCCGTGGTCACCGAGGCCAACCTGGCTCTCGTCGACGAGGTCAACCGCACCGGCGTGCCGACGATCAGCTTCTGTGCCACCTTCGACTGGGCCGGCCCCTACGCCTTCGCGCTGCAGAACGGCGGATTCCCGGACGAGGCGGTACTGCTCGCCGGCTACCTCGCGTCCCAGGCAATCACCCGCGTCGCGTTGTTCCGCGAGGACGGGATCATCGGCGAGGAGTACGGTGCCGCCTTCCGCGCCGCGGCCAGGCGCTACGGCCTCACCCTTGTCACCGACCACGTCGTCGGACTGTTCAACACCTATGAGCCGGTCGAGCCCGTTCTGCGGGCAGCTCACGAAACAGGCGCCGAGTGCGTCCTGGTCCTGTCCGCCTACGGCGCGCTGATCCCCGTCCGCGCCGCGGTCAAGGCGGTCGGCGACGAGCTCGGCTGGAACCCCGTGAAGGTGCAGAACACCACGTGGGTCGCCATCACCGCGTTCGGGGGCGCAGGTGACTACGACCAGGCCGCGCTCATCGCGGACTTCGACGGCTGGATCGGGCTCGACCAGGTCCACGAGGGTAACCGGCACTTCCAGGATGTCCTGTTCCGCTTCGAGAAGCGCTTTGGTCGCAGACCCTTCCACGCCTACGCGGCTCTCGGCTTCGACCACGGCTTCGTCGTCGCGGACGCACTGGGCCGGATGCGGCCCCCGTCGGCCCAGGGGCTCACCGACGCCCTCGAGCGCACCCGCATGGTGCCGGCGTGCATCGGTGGACCGGGCACCGTCATCAGCTTCGGACCGCACGACCACCGTGGCTACAAGGGCGACTACGTCGTCCTGCGCACCATCGCCGACGGTGTCGAGCAGCTGGTCGACGTGACGTGGGCAGACCTGCTGCAGGCCTCGCCACTGGGCATCGGCGCTGCGGACGTCAAGGGTGCGGGCGCCGATGGTGCGGACGCCGATGGTGCGAGCCACGTCCTGTCCGGTGCCGGCACCCGTTACAGCCTGGTCGGCGACCGCACGCCGTTTCGCATCGGCGTGCTGCAGGACTGGGCGCTGTGGGCGCCGGTCGAGAAGTGGTACGACGGCCTGCGCCTCGCGTTCGCCGAGGCCTTCGAATCAGGGCTCCTCGACCGCGAGGTCGAACTGGTCTTCCGCGAGGTCGAAGGCCCGCCGGACGGCCGTGCCGCCGACGTCGTCCGCGCGTGGCGGGACCTGGTTCACAAGGAGAAGGTCCTCGGGGTCGTCGGTCCGTTCATCACCGACCTGACTCGCATCCTGCGGGACGAGATCGAGCGGACGCGCGTCCCGGTCATCTCCTACTGCGCGACGACGAAGTTCGCCGGGGACTTCTGCTTCCAGACGCCCAACGGCACCTTCGCCGATGAGACCTTCCACATCGCGCGTCACCTTCTCCGCCGCGGTGTGACGCGGGTCGGAGTGGTCCGTGAGGACAACCCGATCGGCGACGAGTACTACGACTGGTTCCGCCTCCACGCCCGCACCCTCGGCCTACAGGTCACCAGCGATCAGATCGTGTCGCCGCGGGTCACCGATGGCGAGATGGACACCGCGCTGCGGGCAGTCCGCGCGTCGGGTGCACAGGGCCTCGCCCACCTGGGATACGGACTGTCCTTCTACGCCGTCCTGTCACAGATGGCCCGTCAGGTCAGCGAGGGCTGGGACGTCCCCCGAGTCACGATCACCACCTGGGTGCTGTGCAGCGGCCTGGACCAGGAGCTCGGCAGCCCGGCGCTGATGAACCTCCCCGCGCCTGCGGAGATGCTCGAGGGCTGGGTCGGGGTCGATCTTCTGCACGAGGGCAACACGGTCTTCCAGGGGTTCCAGGACCGCTATGTCGCACGTTTCGGGGGTGCGAAGCCCTACGGCTGCTACCCGGCGCACATGTACGACATGGGCCGGGTGCTCGCGGAAGGTATCGCCCGCGCACGCCCGGTCACCCCCGAGGGCCTTGCGAAGGGACTGGAGAAGGTCCGTATGGTGCCGGCGACGATGGGAGCCCCCGGCACGGTGTTGGGCTTCGGGCCCTACGACCACCGCGGTTACAAGGGATCCGACTACCTCGTCCTGCGCACCGTACTCGGCGGCCGCGAGGGCCTGGTGGAAGAACTCAGGCCGGGCTTGGAAGCACCCGCATCTTAGCCTGAAGGTAAACCCGAGACGTTCCGCTTCCTGGGCTTCACGCACATGTGCGCGGTGTCCAAACGGGGCAGATTCTGGGTGAAGCGGGTCACGGACAAGAAGCGGATGGCGGTAAAGCTGCGCCGTCACCTACCCGTCCCCGAACAGGGGCGCTGGCTGGGCAGCGTGGTGAACGGACATCTCAACTACTACGCCGTCCTCGGCAACATAGACGCAGTGGCAGCCTTCCGCACCCAGGTAACGCGGCACTGGTTCAAGGCGCTACGGTGCCGCAGCCAGCGCAAGCGCCTGAACTGGGTGCGGATGAGCCGCCTCGCGACACGATGGCTACCGCCCGCCCGATCCCGGCATCCCTACCCCGGTATTGCCAATATCAGTACCAGGTCATCAGGATTGGCGTGGAGCCACGGCAGGGATGTCGCGCCACAGCAGCTGGCCCGAATTAGTACTGACAATCAGTTTGCCAGCGTGGCCGGCCAGGCCGGTGACCCCAGCGGGGCATGTCCCGAGCGCCGTCCAGTCGATCTCGTACCGGACCGCCAGCCGCGCACACAGGGTCCCTTCCGCCGTCACACCCCAGAGACAACCGTTGACGTTGGTCATGACGACGATCTGATGCGCATGCCCAACGTAGGACCAGGCCGCCCCTGTCGCGATCTCCTCGTGGGAAAGAAAGACTAGATCATCACCGGCCGTGACACCGTACAGGCCCTCGGAGTTCGCCGCGAGCGCGGCCAGCTCCGGCGCGGCACCGATGTCGATCCAGTCGGCGGCGTCGAGGCTGGGCTTCCGCCACACCAGCCTGCCATCACCAGTCACCGCATACAGACCGATCGGCCGCTGTCCCCCGCTAGATTCAGTGGATTCACACGGGCTGGCCAGAGCACATAACGACGGCGCGGGCCCAAGACTGGCCCAGGAGAGCTTCTGCCCGACCGGGTCCCGAACCCACAGGTGCCGGTCGGAGTCAACCGCGAACAGTTTGTCGTCGCACGCCGCGAGCCCGACGATCCGCCAGGCGTGTCCTATCCGCTCCCAATGCTCGCCGGGCCATGGTCCGGACAGCCGGGAGAGCACATTGCAGGTGATTCGGTCGATGGCAGGATCGCGGGTGTCGGCCATTACACCGCCCCATCCGGTCGTGGCGGCGTTGAACACGGTGCCACCGCCGGGCACGCGGAACACGCCCATGGTGGCAGTGCCGCTCTGACCGTATTGCCGGCCGCCTCGCCCCCAGTCCGCCAGTTCGGCGGTCGCGAGGACGACGAAGGTGGTCGGCGTGCCATCCCGGCCGGTGACCCGCGGCACACCGTCCTCCTCGACCACTTCGGCGGCATCGGTCTCGTAGCCGATCGTCCCGGCCCCGAAGCTGTCGCCGTCGACCAAACCGGTGCCCTCGAAGACCCAGTGGTCAGCGAACCGCACCGTCCACGTTGCCGAGGCTATCGCCGCCAGGTCACCGAACCAGGCCGCGCCGCGGCCGAAGCTGGTACCGGTGAGGGTGTTCTCCGGGCGGTCGAGCGGGGCGCTGGACCAAGGAACCGTCACCCGGGCGTCATCCACGCCGGTCAGGGGGTCTTCAGCGGCCTCGCGGTAGCAGACCATGGTCCGGCCGTCGTCCTCGAGCCGGAACTGCCACCAGCAGGTATTGCCCGTCAGGAATGCAATGTTGCCACCGGAAGCCAGGAAGCACTCAGCGGTGTCACGCATCTCGGCTGTCCAGTACTCGTCGTGCCCGATACAGACCAGGAGCTGGTATGCGCCCACCGGAATCACGCCGTCGTGCAGATCGAAACCGGAGCAGTAGTCGACGTCGAAATCGCTGGCGGTAAGCCATTCCAACAGTGCCGCCTCCCATCCGGGGTCGCTTATTCCCGGTCGGCGCAGGCTCACCCGGCGGGCACGACCGGGATCGCAGCTCGGATACAGCGACGCGCCGGGAACACCCGCCCAGGCATAAGCCCAGAAGGTGGGAAACGGAACCGAAACAAGAATTCTGGCGTGCGCTCCGGGTTCCGCCGGGCGCACCACGAAGACCGTACGGCTCTGGCCGGGTGTGCCCGGGTGGACGTCGGCAGAGTACACCGCGCTCGGCCAGGAAAGCGGCACGTCGAGAGTGAAGCCGACGGGCCAGCCCCGGTCGGCGGCGGGATCGGCCGGGCTCGGATGGGCGCCGACACACACGTCGAATCGCGCCACCTCCTTTTCGGTGCCGAGGTCGCTGACCACCAGTATCGCATTGATGCCCGCACCGGAATCGTCGTTGAGATGGAAATCAAGGCAGCCGCCCTGCGGGACTGAGCTCGCCCCGGTGTAAACTTGAAGACCCATAGCTCTTCGCTGCCCACCTTCTCTTCCTGCTGTTACGCTACGTGCCGCCTGTGAAGACCTGAACGGGGACTGGCCGCGGCGATCGTCGCGGGAAACACCACTCCGACGACCAGGTCGTCTCGAACGACGGGTAGAGGGTCGGCATCGTCCACCCATGAACGGTTGATCGGCGAATCAAGTGGTCACCGCGACGTACGCCGGACGGCTGTCAAAGCGGTCGAGCGCTTCGATTTCAGCTCCGAAGCGGCGGCGTCACGCGCCCTTCTCATCTGCGGGCGTAGCGGGCAGGCCCATGCCCACCGCGACCGTCTCGCGGTGCTGGGTCGGGCTGCCGTGCAGAGCCTGGTTGCTGACGGCGCGCCGGTAGTAGAGGTGCGCCGGGTGCTCCCAGGTGAAGCCGATGCCGCCGAGGACCTGAATGCACCCGGCCGTGACCGCCACCGCGTTCTCGGTGGCGCAGGCCTGTGCCATCGCGGCCGCGACGGCGGGGTCTTCGCCGGTGTCGGCGACCCGCAGCGCATAGGTCGAGACCGACCGCGCGGACTCCACGGCGACCAGCATGTCCGCGCAGCGGTGCTTGATCGCCTGGAACGACCCGATGGGCCGGCCGAACTGGTGGCGGACCTTCGCGTAGGCCACCGCGGTGTCCAGTGCCCAGGAGGCGACGCCGACGCTCTCCGCCGCCAGGCCGATGCCCAGGGCCTGGGAGGCGGCGTGCAGGCACCGCGGCGCCGCGGTGGACAGCACCGTCGCCGGGCCGTCGATCGCCAGGTCCGCCAGCCGGCGGGTGAGGTCCAGCGTGGCAAGCGGGGTGGCCACGATCGAGCTGCTCGGCACGGCCAGCAGCTCGCCGCCGGTGCTCTCGAGGAGGACGAGATCCGCCCTCGCCCCGTCGAGAACCATCGAGGCGCGGCCGCGGGCGGCGTTCCCGTCGTGCTCCACCCGGGCGTCCAGGGACACCGTCGCGGTGAGCGCGCCGGACGCGATGGCCGTGAGGTGCTCCCGGTCGCCGGCGGCGAGTAGCGCCGTGGTGGCGAGCAGGACGCTCGACAGGAACGGCACGCACGCCAGCGAACGTCCCAGCTCTTCGAGGACGACGCCCACCTCGGCCCACCCCGCGCCCGCGCCGCCGAGCTTCGCCGGGACCGCGAGGCCCAGGACGCCCATGTCCGCGAGCGCCCGCCACAGCGCGGGGTCGCCCCCGCTCTCGGCGCCGGTCCGCGGGTCCAGGTCGCGCAGCAGCTCCTGGACGCCGCGGCGCAGGGCGTTCTGCTCGTCGGTCAGCGCAAGGTCCACGGTGCTCCGCCCGGCGGCGGCGCTCACGGCTTGTTGGTGTTGCCCGCGTCGACCGCCAGCTGGACCCCGGTGACGTAGCGAGCCTCGTCGCAGGCCAGCCAGAGCATCGCGTGGGAGATCTCCAGCTCGGGGATCGCGCCCACGGGGGCGTAGTCGCCGCCGGGCTCGGTGTCCAGATCGGGGAGCAGGTTCGTCGCGCCGAGCATCGCGGTGGGGTTCGCCATGAGGATCGGCATCGCGGTCTCGGCCCCGCCGATGCCCATGCCCGGGCTCGCGACCCCGGTGGGGTGCACCGTGTTGACGCGGATGCGGTGCGGCGCCAGCTCGTTCGCGAAGGCCTTCATCAGCCCGACGACCCCGTGCTTGCTGGCAACGTAGTGGGCGTAGGGCAGCTGGCCGCGGATGCCCGCAGCCGAGCTGGTGATCGTGATGGTGCCGCCCCGCCCGGCTTCGATCATTGACGGCACGGTGCAGACGATGGTGTTCCAGACGCCCTTGAGGTTGGTGTCGATGATCGCGTCGTAAACGTCGTCCTCGATCTCCCAGGACCGCTCGTGGAAGGTGATGATGCCCGCGTTGGCGAGCACGGCGTCGATCCGCCCGAAAGCCTCGAGGCCGTGCTCGACAGCCGCCTGGACCTGGTCGCGATGGCGGACGTCCGCGACCGCGGTGACGCATCGCCGGCCCGCCTTCTCCACCAGCTCCTTGGTCACCTCGAGGTCTTCCGGCGAGGGGTACGGGTAACCCACCCTGGGGTGGATCTCGGCGCACGCGTCGACGGCGACGACGTCGGCACCCTCCTCGGCGAAGCGCACCGCGTGCGAGCGGCCCTGCCCCTGGCCGGCGCCGGTGATGAAGACGACCTTGTCGGCGACTCTGCCCATGTCTGCTCCTTCGGGACGATGTTGCGTGGACAGGCACATAGACGTGTCGGTCACACCAGGTACGATTTCGGTCACACCAGGTACGAGAACGGGGTCTGTTCGACCGGGCCGCTCGGTGTCGTGAATGGCATGCCGACCCAGCCGTTGACGATCCCGATGCTCGGGTACCGCCGCGCCGACGCCTCGTCGACGACGTACTCGGGCATCCGCCGCAGCACCTCTTCGAGGACGATCCGCATCTCCAGACGCGCGAACGTGGACCCCAGACAGCGGTGGATACCCAGACCGAAGGCCTGGTGGCGGTTCGGGAACCGGGTGAGGTCGATCGACTCGGGATCGTCGAAAGCCTCCGGATCCCGGTTGGCCGCGGCCATGGAGAGCAGGACACGATCCCCCTGGGGGATGTCGGTCCCGCTGAGGGTGACGGGGCAGGTGGCTGTGCGAGCCAGCGCCTGCGTCGGCGTGAAGTAGCGCAGGAACTCCTCGCAGGCGTTGGGGATGAGGGAAGGGTCAGCCGCCAACCTGGCTCTGTCGTCGGGGTGCTGGTGGAGCCACAGCAGCGCGTTGGCCATCAGAGATGTGGTCGTGTCGACGCCGCCGATGAGGATCAGCGACGAGATCTCGAGGATCTCCTGATCGGTCAGCGCCCTGCCGTTGACCTCGGCCTGCACCAGCATGGTGAGCAGGTCGTCCTGCGGCTCGACGCGCCGCGCCGCGGCCGTCTCCCCGAGCTTGACGATGACCTTGAAGTACATCGTGAGGGCCTCGTCGTGCCCGGGGCTGCCGGGTGCCTCGTAGACCATCCGGTGCATCGGCTCGGCGTAGATCTCCCAGTCGGCGAGCGGGAGGCCGAGCAGGTGCGCGGTGAAGACGCCGGGCACGGGGTTGAGCAGGTCCAGGACGAGGTCACCGCTCCCCTTGGCCACGATCGGGTTGAGGAAGGCCGTCGTGAGGTCGCGGATCTTCTGCTCGTAGCGTCTCGACGCGGCGGGGGAGAAGTGCGGGTTGAGCAGCTGCCGGAAACCGGTGTACTCGGGTGGGTCCATCTCGATAGGGGTCTGCTTCAGTGGAGCAGACGGGATCGCGACGCCGCCGGAGTGGTTCCCGTCCTCGTCGACAGCGTGGTGGGACGAGAAGGCGGCGTCGTCGAGGAACGCCGTCCGCACGTCCTCGTAGCGGGTGAGCAGCCAGAAGCCGTCGTAGGCGGGGACGTGTGACACCGGACAGGTCCGACGCAGGTCCGCGTGGATCTGCGCCCAGTGCTCGGCGTAACGGGCGGAGTGGTGATCGTAGGTCGTGCTCACGCCTGCACGTAACCACGTTCACCCGTCGGTGAGGAGCGGTGCCGGTGAGATGGCCCTTCTCATCCCCAGGGCTGGACGTGGCGTGCTGGGCACGTTTGACCGCGCCATGAGAGCGCATCCCTTCTCGACGCCGAGTAACGACGGCACGCCGGTCGCGCTCGAGCGCTGAGAAGCGGGTTCCGAACCCTTGTTCCGCCCCCGGTCGGCGAGCGAGAGTGGACAGATGATCAGCCTGTTCAGCGTCGACGACCACATCATCGAGCCGCCCGGTGTGTGGCAGGACCGGGTCCCGGAGAAGTTCAAGGCCACCGCGCCCCAGGTGCGCGAGGAGCCCGACGGTACGCAGTACTGGACCTACGAGGACACCCGCGAGGCGACCATGGGCCTCAACGCCGTCGCCGGCAAGCCGATCGAGACCTGGGGGCTGGAGCCCAAGCGTTTCGAGGACATGATCCCCGCGTGTTATGACCCGGTGGCCCGCGCTCGGGAACTCCTGTCGCAGGGCGTCTGCGCCTCGGTCGCCTTCCCGTCTCTGCCCAGGTTCGGTGGCGCCCTGTTCGCGTCCTTCAAGGACAAGGAGCTGGCCGCCGCCTGCGTCCGGGCCTGGAACGACTTCGTCCTCGACGAGTGGTGCCCCGCCGGTCCGCGCGGGCTCTACGTCCCCATGACGATCGCGCCCCTATGGGACCCGCAGGCCGCCGCTGCTGAGCTGCGCCGCTGTGTCGCGAACGGTGCCAGGGCGATCTGCCTGCCGGAGAACCCCGCCCCGCTCGGCCTCCCGTCCTACTGGCAGGCCGACTGGGACCCGCTGTGGCAGGCAGTCACCGAGACCGGGGTGCCGGCGTGCATGCACATCGGCTCCAGCGGCCAGCTCTACATGGGCTCTGCCGACTCGTCCTTCGCGGTGCCGATCGCGACGATGGCCGTCGCCTCGTGGGTCTGCGCGGTCGACATCTCGATGAGCCCGGTCTTCGCGAAGTTCCCGGACGTGCAGATCGTGTGGTCCGAGGGCGGCGTCGGATGGGTGCCCGCGGCGCTCGAGCGAGCGGACCGCCAGTGGGAACGCCACCGCTACTGGTCGCATCTGCCGAACGACGTCCGGCCCAGCGAGGTGTTCAGGCGTAACTTCACCTTCTGCATGATCGAGGAGCCGTGGGGCCTGGAGCAGCGCGGCCAGGTCGGCGTCGACCGCATCGTCTGGGAGGCCGACTTCCCCCACGCGGACACGCCCTACCCCCACATCCAGAAGATCGTGACGGAGCTGTTCGCGGGCGTGTCCGCCGAAGACCGGGCCGCCATCACCCACCGCAACGCCGAGCGTCTCTTCGGCTGGGAGATGGCGGAGCTGCCCGTCGGATGACCTGGACGGGGCCGCCCGCGGCCAGCGTCGGCGACGCTACGGGTCGGGCGGTCGGGCGGTCGGGCGGTCGGTCGGTCGCCTCAGCGTGAGCGCCGCTCGCGGAGCAGCTCGCCGTGGCGGGCCATGACCTCGGTCGCGGCCCGGCTCAGCTCGATGGGCACCGCCGGCAGGACCGGCAGGCCATGCTCACGGCTGGGCAGGGCGATCGTCGCCGCCCCGCGGGCGGTCTCCTCGTCGCGCTGGTTGCGCGCCCACACCGCGACGTCGACGAGGGCGCGCCCGTCCTCGACCCGCTTGCCCGTCACCTCGCCGCCGAGCACCTGGGCGTCGCCCTGGTAGTTGAACTTGCGGATCTCGTCGTGCTGGCGTTCGACCCAGCCGTCGTCACCCGCCCAGTCGGTGAGGAAGTGGTGCAGCCAGCACTCGCGCAGCACGCCGTAGTCGTAGGCGCGCGGGTTGCCGATCGCCTGCGCCCACGCGTTGTCCCAGTGGACGCGCTGCGCGACGTCGGGGACGCCGTACTCGTTCTTGACGTAGAACGCCGGGATGCGTTGCCGGTTCTCCCAGCCGCGGCGACCGGTCTTCAGCCCGTAGGGCACGAAGCCGTAGCCGCCGGCGTGGAAGATGATCAT
>NZ_CAUVXI010000031.1:0-7708 GCF_963555845.1 Protofrankia sp. Cas8
GCGTTGCTTGCGGTCGCCGAGCATCCCATGAGAGTCACGGCGGCCCCGGCCATCAGGATGCGACGGGTCGGCCGACCGGGAATACACACCGGCACACTCTAGCGCCGCTACCCGCATCACAGCCTGGCGTCCACAGCCTGGCGTCCACAACCTGGCGTCACAGCGCTGGGTCGGATCACGAGCGCGGGTTCGGCATGTCGTCGACGGGTTGATCGTGGCCGAATCGTCAGCTACACTTCGAACATAAGTTCGACATTCGGCGGGGGTGGCGGTATGACCGGCGGTATGACCGGCAGTGGGTTGGCTGACCTACCCGGGCTGCGGGGCATGGCGGCCGGGTTCGATCCGTCGGAATTGTCAGCACAGGACGTGGCGGAGTTTGTCATGGAGTTGCGTCGGTTCACCAACGCCTTGGAGGCATTGTGGATGCGCTCGATCGAGCGTCTGGACACGTCGCGATGGTGGCAGGTCGACGGTTTCCTGTCCGTGCAGGCGTGGCTGCGCTCCCGTTGCGGGGTGTCGCGGTCCGCAGGGTCGGCAGTGCTGCGCGCGAGTCGGGAGCTGGCGGTGTTACCAGAACTGACGGCCGCGTTCCGCGAGGGTGATGTGTCCTTCGCCCATGTTCGTGCGGTGACCTCGGCGGTGACGCCACAACGTCGGGAGGCGGCGATCAAATCCCATGGGATGTTCACATTTGCGGCTCGGGGGACGGACCCGGCGACGTTGGGGCGGGTCGTGCGTTACTGGGCCCAGGCCTCTGATCCCGACGGTGCGGACAGAGACCGTGACAGGGCACATCGGGCCCGTGGATTGATCGTTTCATCCTCGGTTGAGGGCAAGGTGTTCCTGGATGCACAGTTCGACGCCGAGGGTGGAGAGACCGTCACCGCGGCGTTGGACGCGGCGATGGGAGGCGCACCCACAGCGGGCGATGACCGGTCAAAGGCGCAGCGGCGGGCGGATGCCCTGATCGAAATTGCCAGGCATTACCTGGGCCAGGCAGATCTTTCCCAGGTGCATGGACATCGTCCCCAGCTGACCGCAGTGGTCGATGTCGCGACGCTGGTACCGCCGCCGGGGCAACCGCGCGTCGACTGGGTCGGACCCGCTGCGGCGCGATCGCAGGGACGCGAGCCCACAACGGAACCCGGTGGGGAGCTCCCCACCGGGTTCACCGCCCGGGCGGGCTTCGCCGGTGGCGGGCTCATCGGTCACGCCGCCGCCCGGAGACTGGCCTGCGACGCGCGGGTGACCCGGCTGTTGACCTGGGGTGACAGCGAGATTCTGGAGCTGGGCCGAGTCACTCCTACTGTTTCTCCAGCGCAGTACCGTGCGCTGGAGCTCCGCGACGGTGGATGCGTCTATCCGGGATGCGATCGTCCACCCTCTTTCTGCGACAGCCATCATCTCGTGCACTGGATTGATGGGGGACCCACCGACCTCGCCAACCTCGTCCTCCAGTGCGGGCGACATCACCGTAGGCTCCATGAGGATGGCGAGATCCTCCAGCGCGATGACACCGGCAACTGGCGGATCCGAACGGCCACTGTCGGGCCATCGTGATGAACCCATCGTGGTGAACCCGGCTGGGTCACGCCGCGCGGACGGCCGGTTGAACACGGAGGCCGGGTCGGTCCGGGTCGACCTCCACGACGACTTCGTCGCCGTCCCGCACGATGCCGGCGAGCAGCTCCCGGGCGAGCGAGTCGCCGATCGAGGTCTGCACCAGCCGGCGCAGCGGGCGTGCCCCGAAGACCGGATCAAAGCCGGCGTCGGCGAGCCAGGCCCGCGCTGAGTCCGTGACTGTGAGCGTGATGCGCCGGTCGGTGAGCCGAGCCCGCAGCCGGTCGAGCTGGAGGTCGACGATGCGGGCGAGATCTTCTTTGGCCAGCTGATCGAAGACCAGAACGTCGTCAAGTCGGTTGAGGAACTCGGGCTTGAACGCCTCCCGGACGATGACCATCACCGAGTCGCGTCGCACCTGGGGTGACAGGGTCGGGTCCGCGATGAACTGCGACCCGAGGTTGGATGTCATTACCACGATCGTGCTGCGGAAGTCGACCGTTCTGCCCTGACCGTCGGTGAGGCGTCCGTCGTCGAGCACCTGCAGCAGAATGTCGAAGACGTCGGGATGCGCCTTCTCGACCTCGTCCAGCAGAATCACGCTGTACGGACGCCGGCGGATGGCCTCGGTGAGCTGCCCGCCGGACTCGAACCCGATATAGCCGGGCGGCGCGCCGATAAGCCTGGCCACCGAGTGCTTCTCGGCATATTCGCTCATGTCGATGCGCACCACGGCCCGTTCGTCGTCGAACAGGAAGTCGGCGAGTGCCCTCGCCAGCTCGGTTTTTCCGACGCCGGTGGGACCAAGGAAGAGGAACGAGCCGGTTGGCCGATCCGGGTCGGAGATGCCGGCGCGAGCGCGGCGCACGGCGTCGGAGACAGCACCTACCGCGGCATGCTGCCCGATCACGCGGGCGTGCAGTTCGTCCTCCATGCGGAGCAGTTTGGCGCTCTCACCCTCCAGGAGCCGGCCGGCGGGAATGCCGGTCCAGGATGCGACAACCTCGGCGACGTCGTCCGGGCCGACCTCCTCCTTCAGCATCGCGCCGCCGGGCTCGTCTGGGCCGGGTAGTGCGTCGGTTGCCGCCGCGAGCCGCTTCTCCAGCATCGGGATCATGCCGTAACGCAGCTCGCCGGCCTTGGCCAGGTCAAGATCCCGTTCGGCGACCTCGACGGCGCGCTTGGCGTTCTCCAGCTCTTCCTTGACCTTCTGCACCTCGACGATGGAACTCTTCTCCGCCTGCCACCTGGCGGTGAGACTTGTCAGCTCCGCCCGCTTGTCGACCCGCTCGCGCTGGAGGCGGCCCAGCCGCTCCTTCGACGCGTCGTCGCTCTCCTTGGACAGCGCCATTTCCTCGATCTCCAGACGCCGGACGGCCCGTTCCAGCTCGTCGATGGCCACGGGTCGGCTGTCGATCTCCATCCGGAGGCGGGATGCGGCCTCGTCCACCAGGTCGATTGCCTTGTCGGGCAGGAACCGTCCGCTGACGTACCGGTCGGAGAGGGTGGCCGCGGCGACGAGGGCCGCATCGGTGATCCGCACGCCGTGGTGCACCTCGTACCGCTCTTTGAGCCCGCGCAGGATACCGATGGTGTCCTCGGCCGAGGGCTCGCCGACCAGTACCGGCTGGAATCGGCGCTCCAGGGCCGGGTCCTTCTCGATGCGGGTGCGGTACTCGTTGAGGGTTGTTGCGCCGATCATTCGCAGCTCGCCGCGGGCGAGCATGGGCTTGAGCATGTTGCCCGCGTCCATGGCACCTTCGGCGGCGCCGGCACCGACCACCGTGTGCAGCTCGTCGATGAACGTGATGAGCCGACCTTCGGCGGACCGGATCTCGTTGAGAACGGCCCGTAGCCGTTCCTCGAATTCACCGCGCAGTTTCGACCCGGCCACCATCGACCCGAGGTCGAGCGACACGATGCGGCGGTCGCGCAGGGACTCTGGAACGTCACCGGCGACGACCCGCAGTGCGAGCCCTTCGACGATCGCGGTCTTGCCGACGCCGGGCTCGCCGATGAGGACGGGGTTGTTCTTCGTCCGTCTCGACAGGACCTGCACAACCCGCCGAATCTCGGCGTCGCGGCCGATGACCGGATCGAGCTTGCCGGCTCGAGCCTGCTCGGTGAGGTCGACGGAGAACTTCTCCAACGCCCGGTAGGAGTCCTCGGGATCGCGGCTGGTCACCCGGTGGACGCCGCCGCGGACGGTTTCGAAGGCACCACGCAGGGTTTCAGCGGTTGCACCGAACTCGGTGAGCACTCGCGCCGCCTCGCCGCCCTCCTCTGCGAGCGCGACCAACAGGTGCTCCACTGAGGTGTACTCGTCGCCGAGCCGCTTCGCCTGCCGCTCGGCGTTGTCCAGGACGGTGATGAGCTGCCGGGACAGCTGAGGTGGGGAGACGCTGGCGCCGGTGGCGTGCGGCAGCCGGCTGACCGCGGCCTCGGCACGGGCGCGTACCTGGGCAAGCGGGGCCCCGGTGACGTCAAGGAGGTCGACTGCGACCCCGCCCGACTGACTCAGGACGGCTACGAGGAGATGTAGCGGGTCGACGAGCGGTGAGCCGTCGCCGGTAGCGCGGCTGACTGCGGAGGAGAGTGCTTCCTGGGAGCGAGCGGTGAGCCGGTCCACGTTCATGGGAGTCCTAGAATGATCGTTTAGTTGATTCCATCTTCATTAACGCTCAGAATAGTTGAGTCGTTCCGGCTTAAGATTGGGTCTCGCAAGGCAGTCGGGTCCAGCAGCAGCGGGCGCGGCGCTGTCGTGCCTGGGCGCAGGTGGCTGGGCGCAGGTGGTCTAACGACGCGGGCCGGGTCGCCAGACCACGATCGCACCGCGGTCGACCGGAACAAGATCCCGCCGGTGGCTCTTGTGCGCCTCGGCCACCCGGCGTTCGGCGTCGGCGCGGGCCAGCGCCAGCTCCTCGGTAAGTTGGCGGACCTGCGCCTGTAGGATCATCACCTGGCTGCCCAGCTCCAGGATCCGGCGGATCCCCGCAAGGTTGACCCCCTCCTCCTGGGACAGCCGTTGTACCTCCCGCAGCAGCGCCACATCCCGGACGGAGTACCGCCGGCCGCGTCCGGATGTGCGACCCGGAGTCACCAGCCCCAGCCGGTCGTAGGCCCGCAGCGTCTGCGGGTGCATGCCGGCCAGCTGCGCGGCAATGGAGATCACATACACGGGAGTGTCGTCGTCGTGCGCCGGCCCGGGGCCGGGCCGGGGTGCCGCAGGCAGACCGTTCGGTGGGAGCGGCGGATCGGCCGTTCGGCTCGGCCGTGGTTTCATGGCCGGCCCTCCATCTGTGCCATCAGCGACGTGCGTGGATCTTCGGGATGGGCGTGCGCGAACTCCTGTAGCGCGGTGCGGGCCTTGGGGGAGAGGTCAGCGGGCCGTGGCACCGTGACTTCGATCGTCACGATGAGGTCACCGTGGCCGTGGCCGTGGCCGCCCCGCGGCACCCCGCGGTCCCGAACCCGCAGGCGCTGCCCGCTCGACGTTCCGGACGGAACCTTCACCGTCAGCGGGGCACCGTCGATCGTCGGAACCTTGACCGATGCACCCAGCGCGGCTTCGGTGAAGGTCACTGGCAGGATGATCGTCAGGTTGTGCCCCTCACGGCCGAAAACCGGGTGGGCCAGCACGTGGACGGTGACTTCGAGGTCGCCGGACTGCCCGCCGCGTTCACCCGGCGATCCGCGACCCCGGACCCGGAGCCGTTGACCGTCCGCGACCCCTGGTGGGATACGGATCCGCTGTTCGCGTTCCCGCCGTCCCGTGCCCAGGCAGCTCGGGCACGGTGATTCAATGATCGTCCCCTTGCCGATGCAGTCACGGCACGGCTCCGACAGGGCAAACCCACCCTGCGAACGGGACACCACGCCCAGGCCCCGGCAGGTCGTGCATGTTCGCGGCGTCGTGCCCGGCCGGGCGCCGCTTCCCACGCAGGTGACGCAGGTCGCGGCGCCCGGCAGGCGGACGGTGGCCTCAAGCCCGGTCAGGGTCTTCTCGAACGGGATCGTGACCTCGGCCGCGATGTCGCTGCCACGGCGAGGGCCACGGCCGCTTGGCGACCGTTGGAAGAGGTTGTCGAACAGACCCCCGAGGCCGCCGGGACCGGGGCCCGCGCCCGCCCCGCCCAGCAGGTCATCCAGGTTGAACGCACCGCCTGCGCCGTACCCGCCCGGTTGGTAGCCGTAACCACCCGTGGGATGGCCCGCGGTGCCACCCGCGGCGAACAGCGCCCGCGCCTCGTCGTACTCCCGGCGCCGGGACTCGTCCGACAGCACGTCGTAGGCCTCGGAGACCTCCTTGAAGCGCGCCTCTGCCTTCGGGTCATCGGGGTTCTTGTCCGGATGCAGCTCGAGGGCAAGCCGGCGGTAGGCCTTCTTGATATCGGTAGCCGAGGCGTCCTTGGGGACGCCGAGAGCGGCGTAGTAATCCTTTTCGACCATGTCACGAACACTCACGGCGCCCCTCCTTTCACCATCATGTCGTGTATCGACGCTCGAAGCGGACCTTGTCTGGCAAAAGGGCGGATGGCATCGACTACTCGACGGCTTCCGTCGCGCCGCCTCCCGCATTCGGCGTGCTTCCCGCCGTCGCGTCTCGCACGCTCTGGTTCATGTCAGCCTCGATGGCAGTCTCGGCGGCCGCACCCGCACCCGCACCCGCGTCGGCATCCGGCGCCGGCTCCGCGACCGATACCTGGGCCGGGCGCAGTACCCGACCGGCGTGGCGATAGCCGGCGCGGAAGACGTCCACGCAGGTCGACCGGGTCACCTGTGAGGAGTAGGTGTGCATGAGCGCGTCGTGGATCAACGGGTCGAACTCGTCGCCCTGGGAGCCGAACCGCTCAAGGCCGGCGGTCTCAAGCGCGCTCTCCAGCGACTCGGCGACCGCCTTGAACGGACCCTCCAGGTCGCCATGGTCACGTGCCCGGCCGATGTCGTCGAGGGTGGGCAGCAGCACCGCCAGCAGCTTTCCCGTCGCCTGCTCGGCCATGACCTGGCGGTCCCGCTCGACGCGGCGGCGGTAGTTGTCGAACTCGGCCTTGAGCCGCTGGAGGTCGGCGGTGCGTTCGACGACCTGCTGACGCAGGGACTCCAGCAACTCCCCACCGTCGGTTGCGGCGCCCACGCTCGCGGCGCCTGCAGGGCTCGCGGCCGCCGCGGCGGCGTCGCCAGTAGCCTTTGTCTCCACCCGGATGGCGTCCCCTCGTACCTGCCCGCTCTCGGGATCAATGCGGCGCTTGTCCCGGACGATCACGGGTTCGTCCGGCGTGGACATGCTGAGCGTCCAGTCATCCCCGCGCGCCGAGGTCACTTCTTGTCCTCCTCGTCCACTATCTCGGCGTCCACGACGTCGTCGTCCGTGCCCGGACCGCCCGCGCCGGCCGGACCGCCTGCTCCGCCCGCGCCCTGCGCATCGGCGTAGAGCGACTGACCCATCGCGGAGCTGGCCTTGGCGAGCTCGCCGGTGGCCTCGCGAATGGCCGCGATGTCGGTACCGCCGACCGCCGCGCGCAGCGTCGACAGCTTCTCCTCCACATCGACCTTGATCGCTGCTTCGATCTTGTCGCCGTTCTCGGCCAGGAACCGCTCGGTGGAGTACACGAGCGTTTCGCCCTGGTTGCGGGTCTCGGCCTCCTCGCGGCGCTTGCGGTCCTCCTCGGCGTACTGCTCGGCGTCACGGACCATCTTGTCGATGTCGTCCTTGGGTAGCGCCGAACCGCCTGTGATCGTCATCGACTGTTCCTTGCCGGTGCCCAGGTCCTTCGCGGAGACGTGGACGATCCCGTTGGCGTCGATGTCGAAGGTGACCTCGATCTGCGGGATGCCGCGGGGTGCCGGCGGCAGGCCGGTGAGCTCGAACATGCCGAGCTTCTTGTTGTAGGACGCCATCTCGCGCTCGCCCTGGAAGACCTGGATCTGGACGGAGGGCTGGCTGTCCTCGGCGGTGGTGAAGATTTCCGACCGCTTGGTGGGGATGGTCGTGTTGCGCTCGATGAGCTTGGTCATGATCCCGCCCTTGGTCTCGATGCCCAGGGAGAGCGGGGTGACGTCGAGCAGCAGGACGTCCTTGACCTCACCCTTGAGGACACCGGCCTGCAGGGATGCGCCCACGGCGACGACCTCGTCGGGGTCTGTC
>NZ_CAUVXI010000031.1:7885-31390 GCF_963555845.1 Protofrankia sp. Cas8
GTTCGGCTCCTTGCCGCCGGTGAGCTCGCGGACCAGGTCGACCACGGCCGGCATCCGGGTGGAGCCACCCACGAGCACGACGTGGTCGATGTCGCTGACCTTGACCCCGGCGTCCTTCACGGCCTGCTGGAAGGGGTGCTTGCAGCGGTCGATCAGATCGGAGGTCATCCGCTGGAACTCCGAGCGGGTCAGGGTGACGTCCAGGTGCAGCGGGCCCTCGGCCGAGGCGGTGATGTAGGGCAGGTTGATGCTTGTCTGGGTGGACTGCGACAGTTCGATCTTGGCCTTCTCGGCGGCTTCCCGCAGGCGCTGCAGGGCCATTTTGTCCTTGCCGAGGTCGACGCCGTGCTGACCGGAGAAGGTCTTGATCAGGTGGTCGGTGACGCGCTGGTCCCAGTCGTCGCCACCGAGGTGGGTGTCACCGGAGGTCGACTTCACCTCGACAACGCCGTCGCCGATCTCCAGCAGGGACACGTCGAAGGTGCCGCCACCGAGGTCGAAGACCAGAATGGTCTGT
This sequence comes from Protofrankia sp. Cas8, assembly GCF_963555845.1. Taxonomy (NCBI): domain Bacteria; kingdom Bacillati; phylum Actinomycetota; class Actinomycetes; order Frankiales; family Frankiaceae; genus Protofrankia; species Protofrankia sp. Cas8. The sequence goes on from NZ_CAUVXI010000031.1 coordinate 8,403, forward strand.
TCCTTCTCGCCCTTGTCCAGGCCGTAGGCAAGGGCGGCCGCGGTGGGCTCGTTCACGATGCGCAGGACGTTCAGACCGGCGATGGTGCCCGCCTCGGTCGTCGCCTGACGCTGGGCGTCGTCGAAGTAGGCGGGCACGGTGATGACCGCGTCGGCCACGGTCTCACCGAGGTAGGACTCGGCATCCCGCTTGAGCTTCTGGAGGATGAAGGCGCTGATCTGCTGCGGAGTGAAGTCCTTGGTGTCGACCTTCATCTTCCAGTCGGTGCCCATGTGGCGCTTGACCGACCGGATGGTCCGTTCGACGTTCGTGACCGCCTGCCGTTTCGCGACTTCGCCAACCAGGACCTCGCCGTTCTTGGCGAAGGCGACGACGGACGGGGTCGTCCGGGAGCCCTCGGCATTGGCGATCACCGTGGGCTCGCCGCCCTCGAGCACGCTCACGACGGAGTTCGTGGTGCCGAGGTCGATACCGACCGCTCGTGCCATGTCTGTGTGCCTCTCAGATCAGGACGGCCCGGCTGCTCGGTTCTCTCGGGAACTCGGCCGGGACCGCTCGGGTAGTAGTTGAGTCCTTCGCACTCAGAATCTAATGATAGTCGGGCCATCGTCAAACATGAGTTGCTCAGACTCAAGGTTTCTGAGGATGGTTCTGTTCCCGAGCTGCGGCAGGCCAGGGGCCAGGGGCTGGCGGGCTGCCGGGAGCGGGGAGTCGGGGTACCCGTACGCCGCTTCGCGCCGTACGGGTACCCCGGCTCCGTCGGCCCAGGTAGAACTCCGCTACCTGGGCCTCCTCGCACATCGCGACGCATCCGCCCCAACCCCACTCCTTGATCCGCATTCTCTTCGGTGCGACGAGTGGAAGGATGACGTCAGGAGGCGCCGGTTTTCGGGCGGAAAATGTATGTCAACCATCCACTCGTGCCGGGCCGGCTACCCACCAAGGTGTCGCTGTCACAGCGGCTACACATCCGCGCGGCTGGCCGCCGGCCCCCACTCGCCGACCTGCACATCCGCCACCGCGGCGCGTTCGCCTACAGCGCCGGCCAGGTCACCGACGGCGAGGACGTCCCCCTGATGCGGCTGCGCTCCACCGGATCCGCCACCCACCGGGGATTCGCCCTCCACCTCGCGAGCAACGGCCGATACCTGGACACACTCCTGCCCACCGGCACCTTCACCGGCACCCCCGAAGAGGCCCTCGACTGCGTCTGCGAGCGGAACCTGTCGACCCCCGACAGCTGACCGCCCCCGCCTGCCCAGGTGTCAACCCCCGAAGGACTTACGGGCGAGACCGCTAAGCGTCGGTCATGCCCGTGAGTTCGTTGATGAGGTCCCCGTCATCGTCCCCGCCATCGTCCCCGTCGTCGTCCCCGCGGTGGCCGTCTTCGTTGCCGTCGCCGTCCCCGCGGTCGTCATCGGTACGTGCCGTCGGGATGGCGGACCGGCTGCCTGGTTCGGCAAGTCGCGCGAGATCACTCTCGATCTTCGTCAGTCGATCGACCATGTCGGTAGCGTCGCCACCGCGTTCACGAATGGTGCGCAGCGTGTCCATCAACATGAGCCATTGGTCGCGGTCGACGGTGACGGCGTCGGCGAGCTGGTTGGGCGAGTACGTCGGGAACAGACGCTGGACGACGGCGACCACCTTGGTGACCTCCGCCGGGTTGAGCCGGTCCGGCCGGCCCCGGACATAGGACACAAGATCCTTCAGGCTGATGAGCGTGACACCTTCGACCGCTCCGTCGCTCCACAGAACGCCCGCCTCGACCATCGCCAGGATCGGCGTGACCGGAATTTTGATCATTGGTGTGGCCGTACGGGTCCGGGCGCGAACCTCGTCCCCGAGCCATTTGGTGAGGTCGAGCGGCTTAGTCAAGGGCTGTCCGTCGACCTTGGCTCCGTCCTTGGCCCCGTCCTTGGCGTAGCGCACGGTGCCGGTGGAGGCGTCGCTCTTTATCACCATGACTCCGCCCGGCCCGACCAGCAGGTGCCCGATGGTCGCCTCGGAACCGGGGACGCGGCGGTCGTGCATGATTACGTATCCATAGCGGCGGAGCCGGTTGATCGCGCTGGCCGTCTTGCGTTCGGCATCGGCGCTCTCGCGCAGCGTCTCGATCTCAGCGACCGGATCGAATGATCGGCCGATCACGATTAGTGGCCAACCGAGCTCGATCAGCAGAAACACGCCCACGGCGATGGAGATCGACAGGCGAAGACCCGACGCGACCAGGACCGCGAATATGACCGCGATGGGGAAGGCGCGCAACGCGGCGCGCGGCACGGTGTGCGCGAGGCGTTCACGCCGCATCTGCGCGTGCTGTTCGCGCGCCCGCTGGTAGGCCATCTGGAGGGAGTAGCCGGGACGGTCCCGGGTGTCGCCTCCGAACGGACCTCGCAGCGGGCCCCTGGTCAGGCTCTTGGTCGTACTCGCCATCGTGTCCACCAAGGATCGTGAGGTCGCCAACATCGTCTGGAGCCTTGGCAATTGCAACTCTTCCAAGCGCCGAGCGTCGTCGCGACAGTGCGCACGCGTGTTACGGGCCGCACTCATCCTGCAACCGTTGGCCGTGTCAGGACAAGGGAATCCCAGTAATTGGTCCAAGTTTCCCGTGGTTGGCGGGACGTTGGTCCGGTCCGCCCCTGAAAAAAGACAGGTATATGATATAGCTGTTTGATCTAATTTGGATGGCTGTGAGCCAGATCGCCGCTGGCCGGATCGAAGCGTTCTGCCGGTCGCCCTAGGGGCTGCGCGTGACCCGTGTGTGTAGGAAAGTGGGCAGCGGCCTGGTAGGCGGCGATCCGGTAGGCGGCGGTCTGACTGGGGTCGGTCTGGTTCGGCGGGCAAGTTACCGACTGGTAGCAGTACGCTCCCACCGTCGGTAGGAGTAACTGGAGGATGTGTTGAGACTCGCTATCGGTGGAGTGATCGCCGTTGTCGCTCTGGCGGTGGCCGGACGACGGTTCTACTGGTTGTTCAGGCTGATCCGCCAGGGTCAGCCCGCTCCCGGTCGGTTCGACGGAGTCGGCGTGCGCCTGTGGAGTGAGATCAGCGAGGTCGGCGGTCAGCGGAAGCTGCTGAAGTGGACGGTCCCCGGGATCGCGCATGCCTTCACCTTCTGGGGTTTCACGATCCTCATGCTGACCGTGATCGAGGCGTTCGGCGCTCTCTTCGATGATCACTTCCACATCCCGCTGTTCGGGCACTGGGCGGTGGTCGGCTTCATTGAGGACTTCTTCACCGTCGCGGTCCTGGCAGGGCTGGCGGCCTTCACGGTCATCCGGCTGCGCAACGCCCCCGCCCGCCTCGAGCGAAAGTCGCGGTTCTACGGGTCACACACGGGGCCGGCCTGGGTCATCCTCGGGATGATCACATCGGTAATGGTCACCCTGCTGATCCTGCGTGGCGCCCAGTTCAACGCCGGCACCCACCCGCAGGGGGACACCAGGTGGGCCTTTGCCTCGTATCTGGTCAGCCGTCCGCTGGACGCCTTCTCGACGTCGATCAACGGGCACATCGAGACGGTCTTCCTACTGCTCAACATCGCCATCATCATGGGCTTCCTGGTGCTGGTCGCCTACTCCAAGCACCTGCACATCTTCCTCGCGCCGATCAACGTCATCACCAAGCGCGAGCCCAGGGCGCTCGGCTCGCTCGGCAGCACTCCTGACATCGAGAGCCTGATGGAGGCTGACGACCCGATCGTCGGCGTCGGCAAGATCGAGGACTTCTCCTGGAAGGCGATGCTCGACTTCTCCACCTGCACGGAGTGCGGGCGGTGTCAGAGCCAGTGCCCGGCCTGGAACACCGGCAAGCCGCTGTCACCGAAGCTTCTGATCATGGACTTGCGCGACCATCTGTTCGCCAAGGCGCCGTACCTGCTCGCAGCCAACGGTGCCGGGGACGGCGACGAAGCCGAAGCCGGGGCTGGAGCCGGGGCTGGAGCCGGGGCCGGGGCCGGTGCCGCGGCGGCCACCGGCACCGCGGACGCGTCGGCGAAGCACGTCGTCCACCACGTACCCGAGTCGGGCTTCGGGCGGGTCCCCGAGCCCGGTCGGCCGCAGGCCGATCGGCCGCTCGTCGGTACCGAGGAGGAAGGCGGGGTGATCGACCCCGACGTCCTGTGGTCCTGCACCAACTGCGGCGCCTGCGTCGAACAGTGTCCCGTCGACATCGAGCATGTCGACCACATCATCGACATGCGTCGCTACCAGGTGATGATCGAGTCGGCGTTCCCGAGCGAGGCCGGCGTGATGCTGCGCAACCTGGAGAACAACGGCAACCCATGGGGTGTCTCGCCCCGGGTCCGCACCGAGTGGACCGAGGGTCTGGCGTTCGACGTCCGCGTGCTCGACGACGGCGAGGCCATCCCCGACGATGTCGAGTACCTGTACTGGGTGGGTTGCGCCGGGGCCATCGAGGACCGGGCCAAGAAGGTCTCCCGGGCGTTCGCCGAACTGCTGCACATCGCCGGGGTGTCGTTCGCCATCCTCGGCACGAGCGAGTCCTGCACCGGTGACCCGGCCCGCAGGCTCGGCAACGAGTACCTGTACCAGGAGATGGCCAAGGCCAACATCGAGGTCCTCAACGCCGCGGCCCCGAAGAAGATCGTGGCCACCTGCCCGCACTGCTTCAACAGCCTCGCGAACGAGTACCCGGCACTGGGTGGGACATACGAGGTCATCCATCACACGCAGCTGCTCGGCACGCTCGTCGAGGACGGACGGCTCGTGCCCGTCCAGCCGGTGGACTCCTCCGTCACCTACCACGACCCGTGTTTCCTCGGTCGACACAACCAGGTCTACACCCCGCCGCGGGAGATCCTCAACAGCATTCCGGGCCTGCGCAGCCAGGAGATGCACCGCTGCAAGGAGCGCGGCTTCTGCTGTGGCGCCGGTGGCGCCCGCATGTGGATGGAAGAGAAGATCGGGAAACGGGTCAACGTCGAACGGGTGGATGAGGCGCTCGCGCTCGATCCGGACATCGTCTCCACGGCCTGTCCGTTCTGCATCGTCATGCTGACCGATGCCGTGACCGAGAAGAAGCAGTCGGGTGGGGCGAAGGAGGGCGTCGAGGTCCTCGACGTCTCTCAGCTGCTCGCCCGCTCGCTGGCCGCACCGGTCCAGGCCGGGGGCATCCCGACGGCCACGGTGGGCACCACGGTTGCCGCGGACGCGGCCGGGTCGACAGACGGGGCGGGAGCATCCGGGTCCGACTGATGTGGTGACGCCCGAAACGATGTGAGTCCACTGTCATGGTGACAGCACCGGATTCACATCGTTTCGGGTTTTTCCGGACTCAGTGGGACGGGCGGCTGCGGGTCAGCTGCGCCATGCGGCGCGCGCCCGGGAGCATCGTCAGCCGTGGCCAGACCAGGAACGCCTCGGCTTCAAGCATGGCCAGGGCGATGCGAGGAAGGTCACGGTTCGTTGGAAAGCAGATGTAGCGCGGCGACCACTGCGGTTGGAACTTCGCGTTGAACCGGTAAAGGCTGTCGATCTGGAACCAGCGGGAGAGGAAGACCAGAAGCCCTCGGAAACGTCGGGTCACCGGCCCGGCACCGAGTCGCTGGCCGCGTTCCAAGGCGGACCGGAAGAAGGCGAAGTTCAAGGACAGCCGGTCCACGTTCAGCCCGGTCGCGGCCCGTACCGCCGAGACGATCAGGAAGTCGTTCAGCCCGTTGTCCGCGGCGCGGTCGCGCACCATCATGTCCAGCGAAAGGCCCCGAGGTCCCCACGGGACGAAGTGCAGCAGCGCCCGCAGCCGCGGTTCGCTCCTTTTGTCCAGCGACCCGTCGCGGTCCTGCGCGCTGCCTGAGTGTGCGCTGCCCGAACCGCCGCTGCCCGAACCGCCGCAGCCCGAACCACCGCTGTCGGGCCCGTTGCGGTCAAAGGCCATAACCACGACGCAGTTGTCGTCGCTGGGTTCACCGATCCGGCCGAGTGCCATGGAGAAACCGCGTTCGGTTTCCGCCCCGCGCCACGCCTCGGCCTGCTCCTTCACCCGTTTGCGTTCGTCGGCGGGCAGGTCGCCCATCCGAAGGGCACGGCAGGTGTAGCCGGCTCGCTCGACCCGGCCGACAGCTTGCCGGACGTTTCGCATGTCGCGGCCTTCAAGGGTGAAGGTCTGCACATCGATGATTGCTTCGTCGCCGAATTCGAGCGCGGACAGGCCGACCCGTTCCCACGCTTTTCCGCCGGTTTCGGAACAGCCGATTACCGCTGGTATCCAGGCGTGTTCGGCGGCGATCCGCAGGAACTCCCGGATCGCGCCCGGCCATGCTTCGTTGTCACCGAGCGGATCGCCGCTGGCGAGCATCACCCCGGACACCACCCGGTAGGCCACGCAGGCCTTGCTCGTCGGCGACCAGACGACGGTCTTGTCGCCGCGCAGGGCGAAGTAACCCAGCGAGTCGGCGTCCCCGTGCCGCGTGAGCAGCGCGCGCATCCGCTCGACGTCCTCGGCGGACAGTCGCGGGCGTGGTTCCGGCGGGCGTAGCGCCAGGTACACGACAGCGACGATGGTGAGCAGGCCCATGGTGAGCAGCATCCGGGTGACGAGGTCGGAGAGCCGATCGGAGCTGAACCGGAGCGGTCCGTGGATGCCGACCAGGCCCTCGACGACGTGTGTGAACTGAGTGGTCAGCGGATGCGGGCCCAGTAGACGGCCGGCGCCCATCCGCAGCAGGAGCATCCCGACTGTGATTGAGGCCGCGGTGAGGAGCAACCCGACCCACAGCGCCCGCCACCGGGTCGTCGGATCACCCTTGGCCTGGAACTCGCCACGGGCCAGCACCAGCCCGACGACCAGCGCCGCCGACGCGACCGCTTCTTCGACGTCGAGACCTTTGACCACGTGCAGGACGACGCTTGCGCTCAGCAGCGTCACCACACCGAGCCACGCGCGGCGTTTGCGTCGGCGCAGACCACGGGCGAGTAGCAGCAGGAGGAGTCCGACCACCACGGTGAAGGCGGCGGCCTGGCGCGATGCCGCCCCCGGCAGGATCTGACGGATCACGTCCAGCCGGTCGCGCCACTCCGGCGTGACCGCCGACACGATGTCGATCAGTCCAGCAATGAACACCAGAGCAGCGGCCACGGTCGGGACCCATGAGCGGTTCCAGGCCGGCAACAGAGGTCGTGCCGGCCGTGAGCTCCCATGATTTCCATGGGCATCGCCGCCGAGCTGGCTCGTTGCGGTGGCCTTCGTGGGAGGGCTGTCGCGGCTGACGGTTGTCACGGACGGTGCCTCCTTTCCCTGCGTCAGGTCCGGTGGCCGTCAGTGGCACGAAAGATCATAGTCGCGCCGCCGCTGGCCGGCTGGGTACGGGTATCGGTCTGAGGCCTGTCCGGCCTGCTTGGGACCGCCCGCGGGACGTTACCTCGCGTGCCGCACGGTCAGGCACGGGTGTCCCCGGGTAGGACGATCCCGCAGGCGCTCCCGAGAGGACTGAACGGATGCTCGGACTACCCGAACACATCAGGGCACGCCTCTTCGACCTGGATGGTGTGCTGACGCAGACGGCCGCCGTCCACGCCGCAGCCTGGAAGGAGATGTTCGACACATTACTCCGCCGGCGGGCGGAACGCACCAATGATCCATTTATTCCGTTCAGCGTTGCTGACGATTATCCCCCCTATGTTGACGGCAAGCCCCGGGTGGACGGCATCAGGTCGTTTCTCGCTTCCCGTCACATCGAACTGCCCCAAGGTGGCCCGGACGATCCTCCATCCGCCGACACAGTCCATGGCCTGGGCAAACGCAAGAACGAACTCGTAACAGCCATGATCCGTAAAGGTGGCGTTGCCTCCTATCCCGGTTCTGTACGTTACCTCCGAGCACTGGCGACTGCAGGCGTCCCACGGGCCGTCGTATCGTCGAGCGCGAACTGCGCGGAGGTACTTGCTGCCGCCGGCATCGATAGTCTGCTACCTGTCCGGATCGACGGTATTGTCGCCGAACGCGAGCACCTGGCGGGTAAGCCGGCGCCTGACACCTTTCTGGCCGGTGCCCGCGCGCTCGGCGTGGTGCCGTCGCGCGCGGCGGTATTCGAAGACGCGATCGCCGGGGTCGAGGCGGGGCGGGCCGGAGGTTTCGGGTTCGTCGTCGGCGTCGACCGGGTCGGGCATGCGGACGCTCTGCGCTCGCATGGTGCGGATATCGTCATCTCCGACCTCGGTGAGCTGTTCGACACCGACGACGTCGCCGGCAGTATGGGCACCGACCGTGCGGGTGCGGACCATGCGGGTGCGGACCATGCGGGTGCGGACCATGCGGGTGCGGACCGTGCGGTCCGCGGCAGCGGGAGCGGCTCGTGATCGGTAGCATGTCGTTTCCGGTCGATCCATGGCAGCTGCGCGAATGCGGCCTCGATCCGAACCGGCTGGCCCGGGCGGAGTCGCTGTTCGCCCTGTCCAATGGGCATGTCGGCCTGCGGGCGAACCTCGATGAGGGAGAGCCGCACGCATTGCCCGGCAGCTATCTCAACTCCGTCCACGAGCTGCGGCCGTTGCCCTACGCGGAAGCCGGTTACGGCTACCCGGAGTCCGGCCAGACGATGATCAATATTACCAATGGAAAGCTCATCCGTCTGTTGGTGGATGATGAACCCTTCGACGTCCGGTACGGGGATCTGCGGTCCCACGAACGGATCCTGGACTTCCGCCGGGGCGTGCTGAGCCGGACCGCCGAATGGGTGTCACCGGCGGGCCAGGCGGTCCGCGTGTCATCGGTGCGGTTGGTCTCCTTCGTGCAGCGGGCCATGGCGGCGATCTGCTACGAGGTCGAGCCACTGGACGCCTCGGCCCGGCTCGTCGTGCAGTCCGAACTGGTCGCCAACGAGCAGTTGCCGACACAGTCCGCGGACCCGCGGGCCGCCGCCGTACTGGAGGCTCCGCTGGTGGCGGAGTGGAACGGCAGCCACGGTTCGCATGCCGAGCTGGTGCACCGGACGCGGCACAGCGGCATCCGGGTCGCCGCCGCTATGGATCATGTTATTGACCGGCGCTCCGCGACCGGGGTGACCGCTGAGAGCGATGCCGACTCCTGCCGGGTGACCATCACCACCCTGCTGGATCCAGGTCAGAAGTTGCGGTTTGTCAAGTTCATCGCCTATGGCTGGTCGGTACAGCGTTCCCTGCCGGCCCTGCGCGACCAGGCCGCGGCCGCGCTGACCGCCGCCCGCCAGACCGGCTGGGCGGGGCTGCTCACCGAACAGCGGGCCTATCTTGACGACTTCTGGGCCCGTGCGGACGTCGAGGTCGACGGTGATGCCGAGGTGCAGCAGGCCGTCCGTTTCGCCCTGTTCCACGTCCTGTCCGCGAGCGCGCGGGCCGAGCGTCGGCCGATTCCGGCGAAGGGTCTCACCGGTCCCGGATACGACGGCCACACGTTCTGGGATTCGGAAAGCTACGTCCTTCCCGTGCTCACCTACACCGTGCCGAACGCGGCGGCGGACGCGCTGCGGTGGCGGCAGGCCACCCTGCCCATGGCCCGGGAACGGGCCCACCTGCTCGGCCTCTCCGGAGCGGCCTTCCCATGGCGGACCATTCACGGAGAGGAGTGCTCCGGGTACTGGCCCGCCGGCACGGCGGCGTTCCACATCAATGCGGATATAGCGGACGCGGTCGTGCGTCATGTCCGCGTCACCGGCGACGACGTATTCGACCGGGACATCGGCCTGGAACTGTTGGTTGAAACGGCCAGGCTCTGGCGGTCTCTGGGTCATCATGACCTGGATGGCGCCTTCAACATCGACGGAGTCACCGGGCCGGACGAGTACAGCGCGGTCGTCGACAACAACATCTATACCAATGTGATGGCACAGCAGAATCTGGTGGAGGCGGCGAACGCGGTCCGGCGGCATCCGGAGAAGGCGCACGAACTGGGCGTGAACGCCGAGGAGGCCGCGTCCTGGCGGGACGCCGCCGAGAACATGTGCATCCCCTTCGATGAAAAGCTGGGCGTGCACCCCCAGTCGGCTGGGTTCACCCGCCATCAGGTGTGGGATTTTGAGCAGACGCGTCCTGACCAGTACCCGCTCCTCCTGCATTTTCCGTATTTCGACCTGTACCGCAAACAGGTGGTGAAGCAGGCAGATCTGGTGTTGGCGATGCAACGCCGGGGGGAGTCGTTCACCGACGAGCAGAAGGCCCGCAACTTCGCCTACTACGAGGGGCTAACCGTTCGCGACTCTTCGTTGTCCTCATCGGCCCAGGCGGTGTTGGCGGCCGAGGTCGGGCATCTCGGGCTTGCCCATGACTACCTGCGCGAAGCGGCACTGATCGACCTTCGTGACCTGGACGGCCGCGCCCTCGACGGCTTGCACATGGCGTCACTGGCCGGAAGCTGGATCGCGCTGGTCGAGGGGTTCGGCGGGCTGCGTGACTACCCCGGACCCGCCAACTCGGGAACAGGAAACTCGGGAACGGTCAACTCGGGAACGGCCAACCCGGCCACCCTGTCGTTCGCGCCCCGGCTGCCGGAGGGGATCAGCAGGCTCGCGTTCATCGTGTGCCCACGGGGACGGCGGCTGCGGGTCGAGGTCACCGACGCCGTCGCATGCTACGTCCTGCTGCGGGGCGACCCGATCACCATCCTGCATCATGGTGAAGTTCTCGAGGTGTCGATGGCGGGTCCGGTGTGCCGTGATGTGCCTGCCACCCCGGCCCGGCCCCGGCCGCTGCAGCCACCCGGGCGGGAACCGGAGCTCTTTCGCACCGATGGGGGGACCTCTGATCGCCTGACCCGTTGATCGCCTGACCTGTTGACTGCCTGGGTTTCTGATCGTCGCATGGTTACGGCAGGGTCGGGTCGCGGTCGCCCGGTGGCACCGCCGCGCGGGTGAAGTCGCGGTACGCGCGGGACGGCGTCGGGCCGCGTTGACCCTGGTAGCGGGAACCGTAGACGGCTGAACCATAGGGATGGGTGGCCGGGGAGGAAAGCCGGAACAGGCAGAGCTGTCCGATCTTCATCCCCGGCCAGAGTTTGATCGGCAAGGTCGCGACATTCGACAGCTCAAGGGTGACGTGGCCGGAGAAGCCGGGGTCGATGAAACCGGCGGTCGAGTGCGTGAGCAGGCCCAGGCGTCCGAGGCTGGACTTGCCCTCCAGCCGGCCGGCGAGATCGTCGGGCAGGGTGATGATCTCCAGTGTGGAGCCGAGCACGAACTCGCCGGGATGCAGGACGAACGGCTCGTCGTCGTCCGGGGCGATGAGGTCGGTGAGGTCCTCCTGCTCGACGGCGGGGTCGATGTGGCTGTACCGGTGGTTCTGAAACACCCGGAACCACCGGTCGAGCCGCAGGTCGACGCTGCTCGGCTGGACGAGCGCCGGATCGTACGGGTCCAGGCATACGCGGCCCGCGACGATCTCCGCTCGGATGTCCCCGTCAGACAGCAGCACGTTCGAGCACGCTACCGCTTGCGGTGGTTGCCGCGGCGGCCGCCGGTAGCTCCTGTCCCGCCGCGGGAGCCGGCCACGTCGAGCTACACGTCTTTCGGGGGTACCTCCGCCAGGTACTGGTTGGCCAGGAGCCACTGGACGGGCAGGGCATCGGTGGTCGGGTCGCAGCCCTGGGACGCTGGGATGAGCGAACACACCAGCTGGTACTGCTGACCGTTGCCGGGCTGGTCGAACCACGGGCGAATCGCTCCGGAGTAGACGTGAAACGCCTTCAATACCCGGTAGACGTGGTAGTCACAGCCACCTGGGTCCGTGGTGGAGTCCAGGTTGGACGGCGGGATGGCCCGGTCGGCATACCGCGTTCCCTCGGGGGAGAGGAAGTTGCCACCCGTCCCGCCGAACCGGTCGATTTCCTGCCCCGGGGTCAGCGCTGTCACCATTCGTATAGGAGTACCATTCGGATTGATGTAATATCCGGAATTTGCGGGATATACCCAGTTTCCGAGGCCAAAAGGCGTCTGGATGGAAGGATCCCACCAGGTGTCCAGGAACTGCTGCGTGGGCTGGCCGCCGGTCCGGTCATAGAAGAAGAGCGTCTTGCCCACCGCGCCGAAGAACGGGAGGTTCGCCGGTCCGAGGCGGCGATCGTTGTCGAGGTTGGCCGCGGAGCACTGGTCGAGCGGCGTGATCGACACCGTTGGCAGGCCGCTGGTGATCGCGATGTCGCCGGCGGTGGCGGATGTCGTGCCGCCGACGACCAGGACTCCGGTCGCCAGCGCGACGAGCGTCTTGCGAAATCGCATGTGTTCCTCCCCGGGGTTGCGCTCACGTGGCGCATTGACTCCGGAGAGTAGTCATATGATCTAGCTATCTCACATCGGGGCGCCGGTGCGGCGGTTCGCCACGTGTCATCACCCTGTCGACCTGGGTTCGACGCGGGTCGCCTCGAACCCCACACGGGCCCGGCGACGCATACCGGCACGGGCGGGGCCTGCCCGCACCGCGACCGTGGCGGCCTGTACGATGCTGTACGTACTACGCGGGCGTAGTTCAGAGGTAGAACACGAGCTTCCCAAGCTTGCAACGCGGGTTCGATTCCCGTCGCCCGCTCCACTCCGGGCGAAGTGTGTCAGACAGGGTCTGACCTGCTTGTTTCGTATTGTCTGCCCAGGGGGCCGAGCCCCCTGGAACCCCCACGTTCCTATGGCTGAGGTCCGTTTGTGCCATTGGCGTGCCAGTAGCGGCGGATGTGCCATCAGGACCGGCGCGGCCGGGGGTCACCCTTTGCCAGGCGGGCCGACATTCCCCGGGCGACTTCGGACGCCCGCTCCCCGCTGGCACGCTGATAGATCAGCGCGGCGCGCGGGGTCGAGTGGCCACCGAGCGCCATCAGTTCGCGCAGGGTGGCGCCGGACTGCGCAGCGAGCGTCAGACCCGCGTGCCGGCAGTCGTGAAGATGGGCTTCCTCGTCGACACCGACGATCCGGCAGGCCCGCCGCCACCATGAGCGGTTGTGCCGGCTGACGGGGTTGCCGTCCTTGGTCGTGAACACCAGCCCGTCCGGGCCGGGTTGGGCGTGCTCCGCCATGTGGACCGCGAGACGGCCAAGGATCGCATCCGGGATCACGATCGTGCGTGCGCCCGCGTCGGACTTGGGTGGCCCGAAGTACGGCTTCTGCCCGCCGCCGGGCTCGACATACTGCCCGTCGTCCGGGTCGATACGGATCGTTCGCCGGTGCAGGTCGATGTTTCGCCGGCGCAGTGCGGAGAGTTCTCCCGAGCGAAGCGCCGTTGCCGAGGCCAGGAGCACGAGCGCCGCATACCGCTCGGGCACGGTGTCGACGAGTTTCCAGAGCTGTGCGATCGTGATCTCTGGGCGGGGTGCGTCACGGACGGTGCCGGCACCTTTGATCCGACACGGGTTCTTGGGGATAAGCCCGTCCTCAACTGCTGTCATCAGGATTGCGCGGAGAAGCCGGTAGGTGGTTTCCACCGTCACCACACCGCGTCCGTTCGTCGTGGCCTCCGCCATCAGCCCCGCATACCATTCGCGGACAAGCTTCGGCGTGATTTCGGCTACGGCGAGGCTTTTGAACGTCGGCAGGATGCGTAGCCGTAGCTGCCGCTCGTACAGGGTGCGGGTCATCGGACGCAGCGCGCGTGTCCGCATCCAGTGTTCGGCGAACGCGTCGAAGCGTTGCTTACCGGTGGACGGGTCGGTCCACGTTCCGCGTGTCTGGTCGGTCTCGGTCGCCGCGAGTGCCTGGTCAGCTTCGCGTTTCATCGCGAAGGTGCCGAGGGGGATCATCTTGCCGTCTGGACCTGTAATGCGGGCCTGCCAGCGTCCCGATGACAGCTTGCGAACGTTGCCGTAGCGCCGCCGCTTCATGCCGCCCTCCGCCTGCGCGGGGTGGGAACGTCGTTCGCTTCGACACGACCGGCCGTAATGAACGCGTCGAGGTCGCTCCGGTAGATCCGAACGTGCTTCACCTTGCCGAGCCGGATGTAGGCGATTCGCCGTTCCGCGATCATCCGCTGTACGAACCGGACCGGTGTACCGAGGATTTCAGCCGCCTGTTCGACCGTAAGTAGGTGATCCACGGGAGCCTTTCTGGGTCAGGGTCCCCGTCCCTGTGGCGTGGCAGTGGCTGCCGGACAGGGACGGGGAAAAAATGGAGGGAAGACCGCGGCGGTTTCGCCTCAGCGCGGCACGGTCCGCGCGCCGCCGGGAACGCCTCTGGTGGAACCGGGGGTCGCGACGAGGGCCGCCAGGACGTAGGCGAGAAGTTGCCTGGTGACGGTTGCCGAAATCGGCCGGGTGTCGCTGGTCAGCGGGATCTGCGGTACCCATCCGGCGGGGGATTGCGGGTTGGCGGAAGTAGCAGATCCGCCGTTGCCGTTCCCGTCGGCTGTCGGGGCACCAGCAGGAGCGGGCACACGGGTGCCGGTCGGCGTGCGGAAGATGAGGATGGTTTCGACGTCGCCGAACGCTTCGGTGAACACCGCCTCCATCGGGAGCGTGACCAGGACGCGGGCAAGGTCGAAACCGTCGGCGCCGGGTCGGACGGTGACTTCGTAGTCGCCGTGGTTGGTGCGGTGCATGCTGACGAACGGCTCGTCAGCGGAGGGGCTGCGCCATGGGCCGTGGCCGGGCGGAATGATAGGCATTGGGTCTGTCGCTCCTTGTTGCGTAAGGGGTGCGGATCAAGGTCCCGGTGTGGTGTTAGCCGCACCCGCCGGGACCGCCTGTCAGGCGGACGATCAATCCGGGGCTATGGGCGGAGCCCGCCCCAACCAGGGCAGAGCCGTACTGGATGTTGTCGGGCGCATGGCCCCTCCATTGATCAGTTGTCGGGTCAGGCCGCGTGGGGCATGCCAGGGTCGGTTGCCGAAACGGCGGGCGGATCTCCGCGGGCCGCACGGGCGGCACGGGCCGCGTCCAGTTGGGCGCGCCAACGGTGCCGATCGGCGACCGCGCGCAGCAGCAGGTGTTCCCGGCGGGGTGTCGCCGGATCACCCGGGTGGAGAAGCTGCCAGACCACCCGGTCGGGTGCGGCGCCCTGGCCGCCATCGCCGGTGTCGGTGTCGGTATGGCCGAGGACCGCGAGCTGTTCCCGGATCCGCACCTTCCGATCTTGCTTGTGGTCGGCAAGGGTTTTCCCGGACCACTTCCGCGAGACCAGCACGCGCCGTCCACCGAAGCCGAGGGTCTCCCGGCGGTGGACCTTGCCCTTGCACCGTCCGGGCACGAGCCCCGCCCGCGGATTCTTCGGCTGGACGCCGTAGCGCAGCCAGTTGGAGCAGCCCGGCGAGCACGGTTCGTACCGCAGGACTTCGGCAAGCCGGTCAACATGCGCCCGCTGCGCGTCCGTGGCGATGTCGTGGCAGGTATCCAACGACTTCGTCAGGTACTTACACAGATAGCCGATCAACCGGCCGGTGTTCTTGTCGTTGGCGGTCACCCCGTCCGCGCGAACCTGCACCCCGAACCGGACCACATGGGCGGGTTCCGCATCGTCACCGATCGCGTCCAACGCCTCATCCCAGGTCGGCAGGGATGCGCCCGAGTCCGGGTCGACGTAGCCGCCCGTGTCCTCGTCCCAGACTGGCAGCCGGTCGGCACTGTAGACCGGCCGGTCGCAGGCCGGCCACCACACCTGGTGATACGTCGCCGCCGCGACCTGGCGGAGCAGCACCCGCGGGATCGTGCCCCGCATCGCCGCATGCAGATGAGGCGCCAACCGCCGTTGCGGCTCCAGACAGGCGAAGTACTGGACGTCGTACCCCACGGCCCGGCGCAGGTTCTGCCAGAACCGATCCACCAGCTTGGGAAAATGGATCGCGTCGCGGGCCGCCCGCCGGTAGTCGTAGCCGTCCGGGTCCACCGGGGTGCCCTCCGAGGTGACCCGGCCGTAGCTGTCGCAGGTCAACGTCAGGAACATCGACGGCCGCCACACCATCCCGTCCGATCCGGTGAACGTCCGCCCGACGGTGCGCCGATCCACCGGCAGCCGGGGCAGATCCGGGGCATCCTGCCGCCGCCGCGTTGACCGGGTCCGTCGTGGCCGGTCGCGGTTGTCCGGCGCGGTCTTGCCGCGCACGCCGAGATCGTTCAACGCCGCGTCCACCTGCGAGATCAGATCGTCCACTTCGCCGATCTGCTCGACGTCGTGGCCGGTCGCCGCGTCGGTGCGGACCGCTTCGAGATCCGCCCGGAGCTGGACCAGGGTCTTCGCATCGTCGCCGGCCGGGTCGGGGTCGGGTAGCGGTTCGTCATCGAGATGCCAACCCGCCTTGCACTGCGCCATGCGGAGCTTCCGCGCCCGCTCGGCACACGAGGGGCACTTGGATGCCAGGGTGGCGCCACACGACACCGGGATGATCTCGGTTTCCCCAGTGACCACGTTGACTTTCCGCATCGGCAGGGGCCGGATGCAGACCCCGTTTTCCGCCGCGACCGCCTCCAGGACGTGGCGGGCCAGTGGTTGGCGCAGGCGGGCGGCCCGGCTCCCCGCCGGCGGTTCCGCCGGCGGAGTGTTCGGGGTGGTCATGCCGCCGGTTCCTCCTGTCCGTGGTCGTGGTCCTGGCCGTCCTCGGTCTCGGGTGGTCGGGGTGGTCGGGTGGCGGTTCCCGGCAGCCACACACCCGCCACCGCCCCGCCGGTATCTGGCAGCCGTCATCCGCCCAGTGCGCGACCCACAGATGCCGGCACCAGTCGCAGACCGGCAGCGGATACACCGGCGCGTATTCCTCCGATCCGGTCACGCCGCCCGCCCGTCCACATCCGGTGTCCAGCCGTCCGGACCGTCGCCGACCAGATCGAGCAGCTCGGCGACCGCCGGCACCGGATACCAACGGGCCATCCGGGAGATCTCGGCATCGTCGACCCAGCACGCGCGGACCCGCACCGGGTCGGCTTGGCCGTCGAGGAGCACATAGCCGACCCCGGGCATGTCTTCGCCGATCTCATCCGCCCGTGCCCCGCGGTCGCGGGCACCATCGCCGAGCACGAGATCGACCTGGTCGGCTTCGGTCATCCGCAGCGCGACCCGGACCGGGAACAGGTCCCGGAACGGCAGCACCTCTTTGCGGGGATCCTGCACCGCCCCGATCACGGCGACGCCGGGGGCGCGGCCCTGGGAGAGCAGCAGCGGCAGCGACGCCGACAGCCGCCGCTTCAACTCCCGATCCGTCACATACGAAGTCAGGGAGGCGATCTCATCCACGATCACCACGATCAGCGGTTCATCGGTGGTCGGGGTGTGCAACCGGCTGACCCCACGCAGCCGAGCCGCCCGCTTCCGCATGACCGCCACCGCATCGTCGAGGAGATCGGCGATGCTCTCGGTGTCGGTCGCGAACCGGGAGAACATCGCCTGCCCGAAGGCCAGTTCCATGCCGCCTTTGGGGTCGGCTACCCACAGTTCCACCAGACCCGCACGCACCGCCGGGGCAAGGCCGCGGATCGTCGCCCACACCGCCGCGCTCTTCCCCGCCCCGGTCGCCCCGGCGATCAGGACATGGGCGCCGCGGACCGGCAGCCGCCACAGGTCGCCGTCTTCCCGGCGGCCGATCGGAATGCCGGACAGGTCCACCGGACCGTCATCCCCGCCGTCCCAGTCCCCATCGGCATCAGGCCCGTCCAGATCGAACGGAGGGACGGGCACGGCCAGGGGATCGCGGCGGGCGAAGTCCACCCAGATGAACCCCACCCGATCGGCGCGGATCCGACAGGATCGAGCCCGAAACGCGTGGCGGAGCGCGTCGGCCTGCTCCGCCCACTGGTCGGGGGTCTGGCCGTAGAGCAGCTCCACCCGCAGCTGGTCGCCCCACCGGTCGGAGCGGATCGTACGAATCCGCGGGAAGGTCTCGGCGAAGGAAACCCGGTCACCGTTGGACACCGGAATCCGAATCGCCAAATCCGTGTGGACCATGACCAGGCGCCACCGCCACCGGTAGATGACCAGCAGCCGCAACCGTCCCCACATCCAGCGGGCGAGCCCGTCAAACGACCGGCGATGGACCAGCCGCCACCCCACCGCGACCACGACCAGGACCAGGAGCCCGACGCCGAGCCCGACCAGGCCGAACCGCTGGCGGACCACCGCCACCGCGAGCAGCACCACCACCGCCACCGGATGACGGACGAGGAACACGACCAGGTGGGCGCAGATCCGGCCGGCGAGCCCGAGCAGGACCGCCCACAGCGGCACGTCGACTCTGGGATGCCGGGTTGGTACCTCGGGAAACGGCCGTGAGCCGTTGATTCTGGCCATGACAGATCACACCCACCCAGCATTGGAAGAATCGAGAATCAGCGGTCCGGAACCGGCGAAGAACAGCGCCCGCAATCGGTCCCGGCACCCGCGAGGAGAAAAACCAGACTTCAGGCCGCTACCGCAGCCCCGTTATCGGTGTCGTCGGCCGCACGGTCCAACAGGAGCCGTTCACATTCGATCAGATAATCGTTGGCCGCTTTCACCAGCGCATACGCGAAATCCACATGGTCGGCGGTCACCGTGCCGCTCGCCGTGGAGATTGCCAGATGGGCGCCGGGGGTGTCCAGCGCGAGGATCGGCCGCTCGTCCGGGTAGGTGAAACAGCGCACCGACCACTCCGACCCGACGTGCACGCCCACATGCCACCCTGACCGGACCGGCGCCCGATCGCCATCCATGCCCGTGGTCGTGGTGGGTGTCGGCGCGGTCATGCCGCCGCCCGCCCCGAACCCGTACGCACCGGCCGCATCCCCTTCGCCCGCAACGCCAACCCCTGCTTCGGGGTGGAGCCGAACCTGTTCACCCACGGCATGACCGTCAACCCCTCGAACTCCACCGGCCGCAACGCCGTACCCGCCAACGGCTCCGGGGGCACCGGCTGAACCGGCGCGGGAATCTTCACCTTCACTTCCGCCGACCCGGCCCGCGCGTTCGGGTCCGCGTCCATCACCCGCACCGCCCACAACAGCTCACCGGTTTCCTTGTCCCGCTCCTGCGCATCCGGCACCCCGGCCTTCGACTTCTCGAAGTCATTGGCCGCCTCCACCCCCAGCACGAACGCCCCGTGGGGAAACACATCCCCGAACGCCACCGGAATCCACCGCGGTATCGCCATCGTCGGTTCACCTCGTCCTGTGTCATCAGCGTGCCGGCTGGTGCCGGTCTGTCTGGCGTTGCAGGACATACAGTGCACCGTGCGCGAACCGCTCATCAACTATTATGTGCCCGTAGCATGTGAGGTTCACATAAGCGTGCGGCAAAGACATCAGGCCCACCAGCGGGTCCCGCTTGGAAGTATGTGTACCTCACATACCCTGCTGTTTGCTTTCAAGCTAAAATCGGCTGCATGGAGGACCGAGAGCCAAGATCACCCGTCTACACGGCGCGGGGCGCGATCGTCGGCGAGGATTGGGCCGCAGTCGCCGACGCGGTCAACCAGCGTATGGCGGTCCGCCGCATCGGACAGCAAGAACTCGCCGACGTCTCCGGTGTGTCCGTGTCCACGGTGCGGCAGATCCAGCACGGCGGCAACGGCCGTCGGGTACAGAACAAGACGTTGATCGCGCTTGCCCGCGCGCTCGGCTGGCCTGACGACCATCTGATCCGGGTACTGGTCGGCAACCAGGTGTCGGATGCCCCCGGCGGTGCAACCGATCGGGAGATCCTCGCCGGTATCGACCGCATCGAACAGCGCCTGGACGACGTCAGCCGTCGCCTGGCCGCCGTCGAGCAGCTCGTCACCGCGCAGGCCGCGAACAGGTAAGGGGTCAGAACACCGACAACGAGCATGGTCGTCCGTCGGAATCCCGACCCCTACGCCTCACAACGGCCACGGCCACGGCCGCTCAGCCTGTGGTGGATGTCGTTCCGCCCGGCTCCCAGGCCGACGCCAGCGCACCGACCGGCCGGAACACAAGTGTCACGTCCACATCGCCGAACGCTTCGGCGAACCCCACCCCGTCCGGCAACGCCGCCCAGGCCCGCATCACCTCCGCCGGACGATCCGCCGGATAGATCGTCACCATGTACTCGCCGCCACCCGCGTCAGGCCCGGTGGCCGCCGACGGCAGGTCAGACGCAGCCCGCGGCGGATTTCCCTCCTGATCGCCGGTCATTGGCCACCGGCCCGCCGCACCGACCGTGCCAGCGCTGCCCCCAGCAGCATCCGACCGGCAGCCGGCGCCGAAGCGTTGTCCACGAAGAAGAACAGCGCCGTCACCTGGTAGTCGTGCCAGCCGCTCTCCACCGCGAACAACTCCGCCGCCGCAGGCGAATCAAACGTGATCGTGGTGTCGCGGACCCGTCGTTCGTCCCCCGGCTCGAAACGCACCACCCCGTACAGCACCGGTAGCCGCTCATCCCCGTTCGCGCCGTCCGTCGTGTTGTCTCTGATTACCGTCACCGGTCGCATCCCGTCCCGTGGTCATCCCTCGCTGATTGGACGCCAACCCGGCCCCGCGGAAACCATCGCTCGACACGAGACCGGGCCGGCTGTGCCACAGCCTCACGGCACAACGCGAACCCACGGAAGATGACGTTCCCATGTGACCGTCACCTGATCCAGACCGACAACGGGTTAACGGAGGCAACACGCCCGCTCAATAGGTGAGCTTTCCCTACCTGTCGGGCGTAATCCGGGTACTGTCGGCACCAGTCCTGCCACGAGACGTATCCCCCTCTCCCGGCCGGAAGGTTGATCAGGTATGTCGACTGTTTCGCTCGGCCCGTACACGGTGTCCGAACGCCTCCTTGCCCGCGACGACATGCGCGCCGCTCTGACCGACCGCGACTTCGGCACGGCCTTCCGGCTGATGAAGAAGTACGACGCCGCCAGTCAGGACCGCATCGCCTCCGCGGTCGAGGGCCTCGATCAGAGCCGGGTCAGCAAGATTGCGAATGGTCGGGACCGGATCGGGACCCTGGACCTGATCGAACGCATCGCCGACGGCCTCCGCATCCCCGGCAGCATGCTCGGACTGGCACCCCGCCAATGGGAGCCCTCTGTACCCACACCGCACACCCATACGGAAACAGCGCCACCGGCGGTCGACAGCCCGTCGGCAACCGCCCAGCAGCCGGTCACCGACCCCGAGTCAACCGCTCAAGGACTCGTGTACGAACCCTCCGTGCGACGTACCCTGAGCACAGTTGCCGAGCTCGGGAGGGCCGACGTGCGCCGTCGGGATGTGCTGCTGCGGTCGTCGTTCGTACTCGGCGCACTCGCCGGACCGAGCCGGGATTGGCTCCTGACCAGCCTGGACGCCGCCGACTCCGGACGCACCACCCGCGCAGACATGGCCGCGGTCGAATCCATCCGCAGCATGTTCGGTGTGTTCCAGGAAATGGACGTCATCCAAGGCGGCGGTGACATCGCGCGCCGCGCGGTCGCCCAGTACCTCACCGAACACGTCCTCCCGCTCCTCCAGGAATCCCACACCGAACCGATCCGCCAGGCCCTGTTCGAGGTCGCCGCCGAACAGACTTACCTTGCCGGCTGGATGGCGTTCGACTGCGGCCAGCACGGCATTGCGCAGCGTTACCTGATTCAGTCCCTGCGGCTCGCCGACGCGTCCGGAAACCGGATGCTCGGTTCTCACGTCCTCGCCGGTCTTTCCGACCAGGCAACCCAACTCGGTCACCCCGAGGAAGGGCTTCGCCTCGCCCGCATCGGCCGCCACGGCCTACGCGGAGTACGCGCCCCCGCCGCCCTCACCGACCTGTACGTGTTGGAAGCCCGCGCCCTGTCGGTGATGGGCCGCTCCACCGACACCGCCGCCACCATCGCGCAGGCCGAGAAGACGTTCGACCTCGTCAACACGACGAACGAACCCGAGTGGGCGAAGTTCATCGACGAGCCCTACATCAGCGGGGAAATCGCAAACAGCCTCCGCGACATCGGCGACCCCGCCGAGGCCCACCGCTACGCCGGTCAGTCCGTCGAGGCCGCCCGCCGGCAGAACCGCGGACGACGCGGCTCACTCAGCCAAACCGTCATCGCCGTCAGCTTCACCCAACAGAACGACCTCGAAAGCGCGATCGCTGCCAGTCACAAGGCCATCGACATTGCCGCCGGAGTCCCCACCTCCGCCCGGTACGTCACCGCCATGACCGACCTACGGCACCGACTTACCCCTTACCAGCACGACGCCAACACCCGCGAGCTACTCGCCCGTATCGACCGCACCGCCCTCGCCAGCACCGCAGCCTGACACACCCCGGATCCGGACCGACGGTCAGCAGTCAGAATCCCAAGGACGACATCAGCCACGGCATCACCGAGCATATGTCCGGCACACTGCCGAATTCTCCGGTTTAGGATCAAGGCGCGGCACGGGCCGCGCCGCGCGACGGCTGCGCGTGGCGCTGGCGCGCCATGCTCGCCGGGTGCGTCGCTGGCCCGCCACCGCGCATAAGCCAGACCAGGAATGGCAAGTGTGCCCGGCACACCGGGACCCGTGGGCATGCCGGTCGGGCTGACCGCCGCCGGAAAGGCGAATCCACGCCGTACCGAGCGGCATGGATTCGCGATGCTGGTTCTGTTCCGCGATCAGGTTCACCGACCGCCCGAGCGCGTTCCGGGATGCGCAGCCATGCGACCAGCGGAGACCAGCACCGGGCACGCCAACGGCATACGAAAAACGAGCAGGGGCACGTCCGCGGGCAGCCGGGAGACAGCATCCGGCCGCTTCGCTCCCCGGGCAGCCCGACCCCTCACCCGCCATGATGAGACCGTCTGCGGTTACCGACAGCACAGTCGATCTTAATCAAGTGATGAAAAACCGTCATATCTATTTGTCAAGATCGGACAGATTGCGTCGGATCAGGACGACTGACGGGTGGTCGGGGCCGTAGACCGTCTCGGCGATCGCCAGCGCCCGCTGCAACAGCGGCAGCGCGTCGGTGGCCCGACCCAGGTCTTGCAACGCCCCCGCCAGGTTGTTCAGGTCGGTGACGACGGCGGGGTGGTCGGGGCCGTAGGCGGCCTCGTGGATCGCCAGCGCGCGGGCGTACAGCGGCAGCGCGTCGGTGGCCCGCCCCAAGGTTCGCAGCGCTTCTGCCTGGTTGCTCAGGTCGGTGGCGACGGCGG
>NZ_CAUVXI010000031.1:31602-32055 GCF_963555845.1 Protofrankia sp. Cas8
TCGGCCCGACCCAGGTCTTGCAACGCCAACGCCAGATTGTTCAGCCGGGTGGCGACCTCCGGGTGGTCGGGGCCGTAGACCGTCTCGGCGATCGCCAACGCCCGCTCGAACAACGGCAGCGCCTCCCCGGCCCGGCCCAGGGTTCGCAACGCCAAGGCCAGGTTGTTCAGCCGGGTGGCGACGACGGGGTGGTCGGGGCCGTAGACCGTCTCGGTGATGGCCAGGGCCCGCTGGAACAGCGGCAGCGCCTCCCCGGCCCGGCCCAGGTCTTGCAGCGCCAAGGCCAGGTTGTTCAACCGATCAGCGACGACGGGATGGTCGGGACCATAGACATCCCCTGTAATCGCCAACGCCCGCTGGAACAACGGCAAAGCATCGTCGATTTGCCCCAAATCTTGCCGCAACGTCGCCAGGTTGTTCAGGGAGCCAGCCAGGTCAGGTAGGAAGGCATCC
>NZ_CAUVXI010000031.1:32676-35744 GCF_963555845.1 Protofrankia sp. Cas8
ACCGTCGACGGATCGCGACCGCCTCCTCCGCCGACATCAGCGCCTCCGCTCGCCGGCCAACCTCCGAAAGGAATGCTGCCAGGTTGTTCAGGGAAGCAGCCAGGTCAGGTAGGAAGGCATCCGGCGACGTCTCAGCCAACCGCCGGTAGGTCGCGACCGCCTCCACCGCCCGTGTCAGCGCCTCCTCCCGCCGACCGCTATGGGACAGCGTAATAGCCAAAGCGCTCTTTTTGGCGGCCAGATCGGCGCTCGCGCGTGGCTCATTCATCGGATTCACCCCGCACCGTCATCTAGATGGCCGCGAAATCTACTTGACAATATTTTTCGCTGAAACTCTAGCCGAAGACTTTCGTCTATCAAGCTCTCGACCCTCTTGAGATCGGCGAGATCCTCGAGCCATTTATCCGCCTCCTGGTGTGCCGAATCGTCTATGTTCCCAATTTTTGACGATGAGTTTGCAGCAAATACGCGATTTGCAGGAAATTGTCTATATGCCGCGGCCAAGAGGGATTCTCGTCCGGCGACCATAATACCCGCCACAAATAGAGCACTTACCTCGCGCCAGAATTCCTCCGGCGTACCGGCATTCCACACCGGCTGACGACCTACTCCCACGCCAGCCGCATCTAGGACCTGCCGAGCCGAAACTGGAGTTGGGAACGCAGAGGCCAAAGCCTGGATTTCCCCCTCAGAAAGACTCAGAGGTTCAGGCGACCCGCCGGGGAACGACGGCCGCAATGGCACCGCCCGCAAGCTGGGCGGAAACGGCGGTGGGCGGTCCGGCTTACTCCGCTTCCCGGACACCGCCCCAGCGCCCGGGAACGCCGGCTCCACCGCCGGCTTCCCCCGCTCGCCCGCGGCAGCAGCGAGCACCACACGGCGTGCCACATCCTTACCGACACCGAACAGGTCAACCGAGACAAGCTGGGCGAGCAGACCCGGCCGCGGGCACTCCTCAATCCGGAACACCAGCAGCTTCCGCGCCCGACCCGACGGATCCGCCGCCCACGCCGCCTGCCACTCCGGCGCCGCGTACGCCGACGTCAGATAGGCCACCGACAGCACCGCGACCGTCCGGGCCGCATACTCGATCGTCCGGTGCATCTCGTCGACGAAGTGCGACCCGGCACCGAAATCCCACGCCTGGATCACCACCCGGTAGTTCGCCTCTTCCAATGTCCAGGCGATCCACTCCGCCCAGGCGTGGTCCACCCCGGTGTACGACACGAAGAAGTCCGGGTCGGTAACCTCACTGCCCCCCACGGTCACCCGCCCAGCATGCCACTATCACCCAACACACCAGGAACCAGCTATTCGACGGGCATCGGCCGACACCAGCCCGGGTCACGATGACAGCCAACGTGACAGCCCAGCCCACGAACAGCCACGGACACCGGCGTACCTCCCCAAACATCCGAGCCCAGGTCACCGGACTCGGCGCACGCGCGCGGACGTCCACGGAAGATCGCGAGCAAACTACGGATCAACGGCCCTCGGCGTGCCATTCGCATGCCAGTAGCAACGGTCAGCATGTGGTCTGATCTGTGGTCTCTGGCGAGAGCTGGACCGTTGCTGACCTGGGCGGGAGTGCTTTGGACCAGGTCAGCACCGGTAACCGCACAGGTTTCCCAAGCTTGCAACGCGGGTTCGATTCCCGTCGCCCGCTCCACTCCGGGCAAGATCTTTCAGACACGGTCCGATCAGGGCGTTTCGCCATGTCGGTCCCCAGGTCAAAGGGTGTGCGACCATGATTTTTCGCGCACCTGGAGACCTCAAGGAGGTTCAGGGCCGAGCCCCCGGGAACCCCCACGTACCTACGGCTGAGGGCTGGTTTTCCGCTTTCGTGCCCGCCGCGTGCCCGGCGGTCGGCAGCGGCCTGTCCGGTCGATGCCCTTGTAATAGGTCGATCGTGTCACGGCTAATCTTGCCAAACTGATCGTAGCGACTACACTGTAGTCGCATGACGAGGAAGGCTCCGACGCCGGTGCGGTTTGAGGCCACCGTGGCCGTACGCCTGCAGGCGTACGTGGCGACGCATCCGGGTCTTTCGCTGTCTTCAGCGGCGAACCGGCTGGTGGATGAAGGGCTGCGGACCACGGAACATCCTGGCATCACTTTCAGGGAGGGGTCGACGGGACGGCGGGCGGGTCTGGTCGGTGGGCCTGACATCTGGGAGGTCGTGCGAGCGGTCCGGTCCGCCCGGGCAGCCGAGCCGGAGCTGGCTGAGCATGCGCTGTTGTCCATGGTTGCGGACAACAGCGGTCTGCCGCTACGGCTGCTCCGCACGGCGCTGCGGTATTGGGCGGCCTACCCGGACGATGTCGACGCTGAGATCACCGCGGCTGATGATGCCGAGCAGGCGGCCGAGCGGGCTTGGCGGCGCGAGCAGGACCTGCTGGCCGGATGAGCAGCCCTCTCCTGCTCGACGAGATGCTCGGGGAGCGGATAGCGGCCCAACTTGTCGGGAGGGGGCACGACGTCCTGTCCGTTGTCTCCGATTTTTCGCTGATCTCGTTGCCTGATGACCAGGTGCTGGCGGAGGCTGCGCGTCAAGGACGCGCGCTGGTTACGCTCAACATCAAGGATTTTCTGCCGCTCGATGCCCAGTACCGGGCTGGCGGACGCTCACACGCCGGTCTCGTTCTCATCGCGACCAAATCCCTTCCACAGGACTGCGGCTTTGTCGGTGCTGTGGTAAGCGCACTCGACAAGCTGCTCCAGGAGCCAGGTGCCATCATTCCGGATCAGGTCGTGTTTCTACGACGCTGATCGCTGCCGCCGTCGATTTGTGCATTAGTTATGCGAGGTCGCTCATAGTAGGTGTCGCGTTTCGGCATCGCTCGTCTGCAACAGGCCTGCCACCTGGGCCACCCCGAGGCGAGGCTCATGAAAGAGCTCTGTGACGACCTGGAGGTCGGACAACCGCAGCGGATGGCCGGCTGAGTCCTGCTCCAGGACATACCGTGTCAGCGCGAGATCCACGGGGCCGCAAGGGAACACAGCGACCACACTTGAATCGGTTGTCCGGCCGTAGCCAGGAGGGTTGTGGCCGAATCGCAGTTGTTCCT
>NZ_CAUVXI010000032.1:0-9838 GCF_963555845.1 Protofrankia sp. Cas8
GAACGTCGTCTTCAGCTCATCCGTGACGACGATGTCCATCAGGACGTCGAACGGGTCCCGGCCCTCCTCGGCGGCGATGTCGCCGACGATCCGCCCGGCATACGGCTTGGTCTGCGGGCTGAACGTCTCGATGATGTACCGGGAGCCCCAGTCGACGAGGTGGCTGAAGGCGGACGGCTCCTCGGCGGCGCGGCGCAGCTCACGCCGACGCTCGGGATCACGCAGGATCGCCAGCCGCTCGTCCAGCGGCAGGAAGAGGAAGTCGTGCAGCCCCGGGACCATGTCGAGGACGAAGCCTGCGCGGAAGGAAAACCGGGCCGGCGGGGTGTCCGGCATCGTCAGCGCGACGACTTTCCCGCCGCGCGCCCGGGCGATGTCGCCGACTTCGAGCCTGGCGAGCGCGTCGGGCAGGGTCTTCGCGCTGACGGTGAGGATGTTCCAGTTCAGCGGCCGGCGGGCCGCCACCGACATCCCGACCATGACGTCGGTGATCTCCTGGCTGAAACCACCTCGCTGCGGGAGGACGGGGAGGAACTCCAGGGATGTGCCGTCGAACTCGCCGGCCACCGCTGCCAGGGCGAACAACTCCTGCGCGGGTGCGGCGCGGGACGGGACCGGACGCCCGTCGGCATCGCTGTGGCTCTCCGACCAGGTGGAGGAGAAGCCGAGACCGCCGGCCGCGATCCCGGCGCGCAGCAGCCGCTTCATCGTGGCGAGCTCGTCGTCGGTCGCGTGCCGTTCAGTGGCCGCCGGCCCCATGGCCACCCGCCGAATGGCCGAATGCCCGACCATGAAACCGGCGTTGACAGCGAGCGTCCCGTCCAGACGGTCGAGGAACTCCGCGGTGGTGCGCCAGTCCCACGGCACGCCGGTCCGCAGCGACTCCAGCGGCATGCCCTCGACCCGGGACAGCATGCGCATCAGGTAGTCACCGGCCGTGTCGTCCAGGGGGGCGACGGTGAACCCGCAGTTACCGCCCAGGACGGTGGTGACTCCGTGCAGCGGAGACGGGGAAAGCGTGGGGTCCCAGAAGCCCTGGACGTCGAGATGGGTGTGGATGTCGACGAAACCGGGGCTCACGATGAGCCCGTCCGCGTCGATCGTCCGGCGCCCGCCGTCGGGCACGGTGCCGATCGCGACGACGCGTCCACCGTCGATCGCGACGTCCGCTTGCTGGCGCGGGGCGCCGGTGCCGTCGACGACCTGACCCCCGCGGATGACGATGTCGTGCACGATTCCTCCTGGACTTCTGGGGCGACCGCTTTACGTGGGGCCGCCGAGCGCGCGAGACGAGCAATGATCGCGCGCTCTTTGGCCGGACCGGTTTACGTGGGGCCGCCGAGCGCGC
Organism: Protofrankia sp. Cas8; assembly: GCF_963555845.1. NCBI lineage: Bacteria > Bacillati > Actinomycetota > Actinomycetes > Frankiales > Frankiaceae > Protofrankia > Protofrankia sp. Cas8. The sequence continues at coordinate 1,349 of NZ_CAUVXI010000032.1, forward strand.
AAGTACTCACGCGATCTGTTGCCCACCCGAGCGCTCTAAGCCGTGATGCCGTAACGGTCGAGCCGGAAGCAGCGGATGGCGTTGCCGCGGGCGAGCAGGTATGCCTCGTCCGCGCTGAGTCCCGCCTCCGTGACCATCTTCTCGAAGACCGCTTTCGAGTTCGGCCAGGTCGAGTCACCGTGCGGATAGTCGGTCTCGAACATGATCTGTTCCATGCCGATGCGGTGCCGCAGGGTGAGCCCGATGGAATCGTCGAACACGCACCCGAAGATCCGGTCGCGGACGTAGCTGGACGGCGGGCGCGAGAGCCTGCCGTCCAGGTTGCCGTAGACCGGTCGCTGTTCCCAGACGCTGTCGAGCCGTTCCAGGATGAACGGCATCCAACCGATCTGACCTTCACTCAATGCCACCCGCAGGTCGTGGAACCGCTCCAGCACACCGCTGGTGAGCCAGTCTGCGAACGCATGGGACGCACCCTGGTAGGTCAGGGCGAGTGACACCGCTCGGGGGGCGTCGATCGAGGTCATCGGGAACGTGGAGGAGGACCCGATGTGCAGGTTGAGGACGGTGTCGGTGTCCTCACACGCGGCGAACAGCGGATCCCAGTGGTCGGTGTGGATGCTCGGTAGCTTCAACCGGGCCGGGTTCTCCGAGAAGCAGACCGCGTGCGAGCCCTTGGCCGCGCAGCGACGAACCTCCGCCGCGGCGAGTTCGGGGTCCCACAGTGGGATCAGGGTCAACGGGATGAGCCGACCGTACGCCTCGTCGGCGCACCATTCGTCGATCATCCAGTCGTTGTATGCCTGCACGCACGCAAGGCCCAGGTCGCGGTCGCCGCACTCGTGGAACGTCTGCCCGCAGAACCGGGGAAACGTCGGGAAGCTCAGGGCGGCCTCGGTGTGGTTGGCGTCCATGTCGGCCAGTCGGGCCGTCCTGTCGTAACAGCCTGGCCGCATGTCCTCGTAGGTCATGGCCTCCCAGTGCCGCCCGAGATAGTTCTGGTCCTTACCCGCTGCCGCGAAGCCTGGAAGGATTTCCATTTTGACGTCTCCGAATACCCAGACGTCGGCCCACAGCCCGTCTTCGGCCTCCCGCCAGCCGCTGCGGGCGTGCGTCCCGAAGCGTCCCTTGAGCCGCACCAGACGGGGGCCGTCCGCCCGGAATCGCTCGGGTAGGTAGCGCTGCCACAGGTCACCGGGTTCAAGGATGTGGTCGTCGACAGAGATGATCTTTGGTGTGCTCATCGGGCTCCTCCCAGTCGCCTCCCGCAATTTAACGCACGTGTGCCAATCTAGACAACGGGTTGTTGCTGGGGTGCGGCCGCGGGTACGCGGCGTAGCAGTCCCTCCTGGATGACGGACGCCACGAGCTGTCCCGAGCGGTCGAAGACGGAGCCGTTCGTCAGCCCCCGGCCGGAGCCCGCCCACGGGCTGCCCTTGTCGAAGAGCAGCCAGTCGTCCGCCCGGAAGGGGCGGTGGAACCACATGCTGTGGTCGAGGCTGGCGCCGACGACGGATCCGGTGCCGAACGCCTGGCCGTGCGGGAGCAGTGCTGACGCCAGGAGGAACAGGTCGGACGCATACGTCACGGCACTCGCGTGCGTCAACGGATCGTCACCGAGTGGATCGTGGCTGCGAATCCAGACCTGCAGGCCGGTGGACGGCCGGCCGCGACGGGCCGACAGCGGCGGTGGCTCACCCACGAAGCGGAGATCCACCGGATGGCTGCCGAGGTAGGTATTATACCAGTCGTCGACCTCAGCCCCTGCGGTGGTGAACCACGACGCCGCCGGGGGGAGTTCGTCCGGGTCGGGAACAGTCGGCGGTCGCAGCGTGTGCTCGTAGCCGTCCTCGCCCACGTGGAACGACACCGAGGCGTGCAGGATGTCGCCGCCAGCCTGGGCGGCGACCACGCGGCGCGAGCTGAACCCGCGACCGTCGCGCAGTTTCTCGACGGTGTACTCGGTCGTTGCGCCGACCGCGCCCGGACGCAGGAACACGATATGCAGGCTGTGCGCCGCCCGGTCGTCGGTGACCGTGCGGCCCGCGGCGACCAGCGCCTGCGCGGCGAAAAGGCCGCCGAAGGTCCGGGTGGACTCGTTCTCGCGGCTACGTCCGCGGAAGACATCCTCCTGGATGGCCTCCAGCTCGAGCAGCGGCCGTAGCGCGGACGTCAGTGCGACTCCGCCGCTGTCAGAAGCGGGGTGCGTCACGATCACACCTCTCATCCTATATATCTTTAAACGTATACTACGTTAAAGTGACGATGTCGAGACGGTCGCGACGGAACGCGCCGATCTTTCGAGGTCACGCTAAAGTAGTTCTATTAGTATGATGATAGACCTCAGCGGGTGATCCCTGGATGATGTGGACGCGGCTTCCCGCCGTACCTCGGGCTCGTCTGGTCGACCTGAGCCCGGAAGGCTTGCGCGTACACCCGATCTAGTTGGAACATATAGACGATGTTGTCTGGGCTGGTGGTGGGTCCCGGACCCGCCGACGGAGTGGGGTGCGATGGAGTTCGGGTATCCGTCGGTGGCGGAGGAGTTTCGGGTCCGTGTTCGCGCGTTCCTGGCGGCGAACCTTCCTGACGGCTGGACGGGGATCGGCAGCCTCGGTTCCGACGAGGCCGAGGTCTTCACCCGTGACTGGCGGGACCGGCTGTTCCGGGCTGGCCTGCTTGGCGTCTCCTGGCCGGCGGAGTACGGCGGCGGCGGGTTAACCAAGATCGAACAGGTGGTCCTCATGGAGGAGCTAGCGCAGGCCGGCGCGCCGTGGGGCATCCGTAACGACACGTTCAGCATCAAGATGGTCGGCAACACGTTGCTGCGGGCCGGCACCGAGGAGCAGAAGCACAGGTTTCTCCCGAAGATCCTGTCGGGCGAGGAGAAGTGGTGCCAGGGCTATTCGGAACCCGGCGCAGGTTCGGACCTGGCTTCTCTGCGTACTCGGGCGGTTCTCGACGGCGACGAATGGGTCATTGACGGTCAGAAGATCTGGACGTCGATGGCTCACGAGGCAGACTGGATCTTCGTGCTGGCCCGTACCGACCCGGACGCGCGACCCCACCGCGGAATCTCGTTTCTGCTGGTCCCCCTGCGTCAGCCCGGTATCGAGGTACGGCCCATCCCGGCGATGAACGGCGACAGCGAGTTCAACGAGGTCTTCTTCGTCGACGCGCGCACAGCCGCGGACAACGTCGTCGGGACGGTCAACGGCGGCTGGCAGGTCGCGATGACCCTGTTGGGGTACGAGCGGGGTGAGGAGGCCGCGACGAACCCGGTGCTGTTTCGCAATGAGCTCGACCGACTGCGGGATCTGGTCCGCGAGCGGGGGCTCGGCGCTGATCCGATCGTGCGGCAGCGGCTCGCCGACTGCTATGCCCGGGTCGAGGTCATGCGCTTCCTCGGCTACCGCGTGCTCACCGGCTACCTACTGGGCGGGCCTCCTGGCCCTGAGTCGTCGATCAGCAAGTTGTACTGGAGTGAATACCATAAGCTGGTCACCGACCTGAGTCTTGATGTCCTCGGCGCAGCTGGCATGGTCATGCAGGGGCGGCGGCCGCCGCGTGCCTATCGCACGGACGACCCGGGTTCGCCGAATTCCACCGCATCCTGGATCGGCACCCTTTACAACTCCGTGGCAGGCACCATCTACGCGGGCTCGTCCCAGGTACAGCGCAACATTCTTGGGGAAACCGTCCTCGGGTTGCCCAAGGAGCCGGCGGTTGCCTCCGGTCAGGCCGGTAGAAGCGCGGCTACGGGCGCTCTTTCTGGGTCGTGAAACGGGCGGGTATCCAGCCAGTCGACGTTGTAGAGCCAGTCGACGTTGTAGAGCCAGTCGACGTTGTAGAGCCAGCATGGAGGCGTGTGGTGAAGATTCAGGTCGAGGGAGACGGGATGCCGCCAGAACTGTTGGTGGAGGCCGCGACGGATTATGCCTGCCTGTGTTGCGCGGGCGTCATTGAACTGTGGCGGGACTCGGGCGGCTACTGGAACGCGACTCTGGCCCATGACGAGCGCTGTCGCCCGGAGCGGACGGTCACCGCGCCCCGCCGGCCGGAGCTTGTCGTCGCCGGCTGAGTGCGTGCCGGCCGAGTGCGTGGCGGCCGAGTGCGTGCCAGCTGAGCGTGCTCTGGCGAGCCGCTGTCGGTCGGGACAGACGGCCTCCGTTGGTTGTTCGAAACGTGGATAGGTTGATGCACGTGACAGTTACCGCAGCGCCCGAGGTTGTGCTCTGCGACGTCGACAGCGGCGTCGCCACGCTGACCCTGCACCGGCCAGAGCGAAAAAACGCCTGGACGTTGGAGATGGAGCGGGCGTTCTTCGATCTGCTCGACGCCTGTGACGACAATCCCGACGTCCGGGTCGTACTGGTCACAGGGGCCGGCAGCAGCTTCTGCCCCGGTATGGACATGGGCTATCTCGACAGCGTCTCGCAGGGTCCGGCCGCGGAGAAGCCGGCGTGGCGGACCCGTCCAATGACCCATGCCCGGTCGTTGCGCAAGCCGACCATCGCCGTCCTCAACGGTGCATGTGCCGGCATCGGGCTGGTCCAGGCGCTGTCGTGTGACCTGCGGTTCGCGGCGGCCGGCATCAAGATCGCCCCGTCGTTCACCCGACGGGGACTGCCGGCCGAGTTCGGCGTCAGTTGGCTGCTGACCCGCATAATCGGGCCTGCTCGGGCTGCTGACCTGCTCATCTCGAGTCGGGTTGTGATGGCGCAGGAGGCGTTGGCGCTCGGTCTGGTCGACCGGGTGTTTCCGCCGGATGAGCTCATGCCCGCCGCCCGGGCGTATGCGGCTGACCTGGTGGCCAATTGTGCTCCGGTGGCGATGGCCGCGGTCAAGGCCCAGCTGGCGGCAGACTGGGGACGGACTCTCGCGGACGCTCAGCTCGACGCGGATGCGTTGGTCCGCGACACCGATCGGCGTATCGACTTCCGCGAGGGCGTTGCCGCCTTCGTGGAGCGCCGGCCGCCGGACTTCCGTCCGCTGCCGCCCCGCTGAACGCCAAGCGGAACCGTCAAGCGGACCGATGTTGATTTTTCGAGGTTTGTACGATCATCCGGTACCTTTTCGGCGTACAAACCTCGAAAGATCAACGGTCAAGCTGTCTGCGGACGCTTTCGATCACGTATTCCGGCCGATGGACGACATCCGGCCACGTGAAACGTAGGACCGTCCACCCGCGGCCGACGAGGTCGTTCTGCCGGTAACGGTCCCGGTACAGGGCGGTTGCACCGTTATGGGTGGCCGCACCGTCCGCCTCGACGTCCAGCAGGCGTGATGGCCAGGCGAGATCGAGTCGCGCGACGGGTACGCCGGTGACCTCGTTGCGGACCGGCCATTGCAGCTGTTCCGGTGAAAGGCCGGCGTCGACCAACAACAGCCGGAGCCGGGTCTCCAACGGGGATTCCGAGCGCCGGTCAACCAGGTCCCAGAAGGTGTCGGCTCGCCGGCCACCGTGTCGCCCGGCCACCGCGATCTTGATCGCTGCGAGATTCTCCTCGTCGAGTCGATACTCGTGCAGAAGCGCGTCGAGTAGACACACCGCTTCCTCACGTGAGGACCAGAGGATCAGATCGGCGATGGTCCGCGACGGATGGGTGATCCGGATGCCGGCGACCGTCATCGACTCTGCCGACGTCAGCGGCGACCAGCGCAGCACTACGCCCCGACTGCGCGATGTCCTCGCGGTTGACGGTAACAGCAGGTGAATCGGTTCGTCATGGGTCGGCTGCGGGAGCCCTGGAAACCGGTGGATCCTGGCAGCGGTCACTGCGCAGACGACCGCGTCCGGGCGGATGAGCTGGGCTGCCCGGGCACGGGCGTGCACACGGTCAGGAGCAGCCGGGACGACGAAGCCGCCCCGAACCGGATTCTCCCAGCCACCGACGTGAGCCAAGCGGTAGAGCGTCGCCGGGCTCAGGCCCACTGCGAGGGCCTGAGCCCGGGTCAGCGCACCGTTCTGCGTGGCAGCGAGGGCGAGCGCAGTGGCCAGCACGTCGGCCGGCGTGGCCGGTGTGGCCGGGTCTGCCGCCGTGACCCCGATAGCCGGGGTAGCCGGTGTGGCCGGGTCTGCCGCCGTGGCCCCGGTAGCCCCGGTAGCCCCGGTAGCCGGGGTAGCCGCAGGGGATGTCGGTGGGGTGACTGGTGCGTCGTGAGGACACGCCCCTGGGCGACCGCCGCGTGTGTTGCCTGCAGGCGCCGACCTATTTTCATGCATGATCTTCAGGCTGCCATGTTCCGGCAGTTTTGCTCAGCGTCCGTCCACAGGCACTCGCATTATCCCCAGCCCGGATCGATCTTTCGAGGTTTGTGCGGTCATTCGGTATCTTTTTGGCGTACAAACCTCGAAAGATCGTTGATGAAAGATCGTTGACGTCTGATGGACGGGGTTACACGGGAAGGTGAACCGTGTTCCGTTGGATTTCGCGCCGCTCGTCCGCGCTGAGCCCTCCCCAGACACCGCTGTCCTGGCCGGCGTCAAGAGCCCAGGCCAGGCATTCGTCGGTGACCGTGCAGTGCCGGCATACAGCTTTCGCGGCATCGATCTGGCTCGCGGCCGGCCCGGTTGTCCCGATCGGAAAGAAGAGTTCGGGATCCGTACCCCGGCAGAAGGCCCGGTGGCGCCAGTCCATTGTCGTACCCCCTTTTGGCAAGGCGTCGCGCCCGGATGATGGGTCAGCCCGAATGATGGTGGGCGCAGATGATGCTAGGCGCGGAAGCCTGCCCGTTAATCACAACATGCTGTCAATTATCGACAACAGAGCAGGGGTGCTCCGGTGAAGTGCTCCGCCGGGTTCCGGTCTGGCGGAACGGAGTGATGCGGTTACTCGCAAGGGCTGATCCAGCCAGGGTTTGATCGTGGGTGTGGTGTGGTGTGGTGTGGGTGCGCGTGTGAGGGCTGCTGAATGCCGGGTGGATGGTTGCCTGTCGTACGTGGACGGGTGGCCTACCTGACGACCGTGGTGCCACAATGGCACCATGAGGCGGATGAACCTGCGCGACGTACCCGACGAGATCTACACGGCTCTCGCCGAGGGTGCGGCGGCAAGCCACCAGTCGCTGAACGTCTTTGTGGTGGAACGGCTCAGCGAGATGGCTCGCGTAACCAGGTTGGCCGACTACATGGCGTCGTACGAGGCTCCCCAGACCGCGGGCGTCACGGCACCTGGCCGGCTTTCCCATTCGCCGCATGCCGCTCGCTCCACTTCTGGAACGCAGGTGGCAGCTACGCAAGAACGTCACTCCATTTGACGCTGTCTCCATCGCGCTCGCCGAAAAACTCGATTTAGAATTACGGACCGCTATCGCGACGAGTGGGTGGCGGCGGAGCTGGTGAGACCACACGAAGGCCTGGCGCGGTCTCGCGTCCACCTTGCTGCATCGTCGACTCTGGCGGCGTAGGATCCGCCGACTGCTGACCGGCGCCGGCAGGGTGACTGGATTGCTGGATCAGTCGATGAGCCGGCGGCTCATGTAGCGGACGGCGAGCAGCCACATCAGCCCGGCGAAGGCGACCAGCGCGCCCACGTGGCCGAGGTCGGCGAGCGGAGCGAACCCGAACGCCGCGTCCCGCACCAGCTCGACACAGTGGTAGAGCGGGTTGAGTCGGGCGACGACACGGCCCCAGTAGGGCAGCCCGGCTATCGGGAAGAACGTGCCGGCGACCAGGAAGAGCGGCGTCATGATGCCGGAGATGATGTAACTGAAACCGTCGATGGACGGCACCAACGCCGAGGTCCAGATACCGAACAGGCCGAAGCCGAGTCCGGTGAGAAAGCCGACCAGCGGGACCACCAGCATGCCGGGAACCGGATCGAGGCCGAAGGCGAGCGCCACCACCAGCGGAACGCATCCGTAGACGCCGGCGCGCGCGGCAATCCACAGGGCCTCTCCGAGCACGATCTCCGGTACGTCGACGGGTGCGGCCAGCACAGCGCCGTAGATCTTCTGATAGGTCCGCCGGATGAACGTCTGGAACATCCCGGTGAAGGCTGAGGAAAAAAGTACCGCGGTCGCGACTATTCCGGTGCCGAGGAAGTCCACGTACCGGTAGCCGGCCACGACCGACACCAGTGAGCCGAACCCCCATCCGAAGGCCAGCAGGTAGATGGTGGGTTCCACGACGGCGGAGAAGGTGGTCGACAGCCAGGACCGCCGGAACAGCGTGAGGTCGTGGACGATGACTCCGGCCAGTGCCGCCGGTTCAATCCGCCGCAGTCGCGTCGCCTGGGCCCCGTTGGCTTCGTCCGCCCCGTTCATTCGACCCGCTCCCCGGTCAGGGCCACGAACACGTCCTCCAGGGTCGCCGCGCGCCGGACGCCGGCTCCGAGCCGTTCATCCAGTTCGGCGGGCATGTTCTCGGCCCGGAGCACCGAGACCGACGGCCCGGTCCGTCGGGTGGTGAAACCGGCCGCGCCCGCCTGCGCCGCGATCTCGGCGAGGCGCTCGGGCTGGCCGTAGTATTCCGCCGCGGTCCGCCCT